>JAKAMD010000247.1 GCA_021823875.1 Pseudomonadota bacterium
CCGCCACCGCTTCGGCTTCGTCACGCAGCGTAATGAACATGGCGGGATCGTCATGCGCCTTGAGCCGCGCATAGCAGCGCGCCAGCGTATCGGCAGGACTCGTTGTGTGCGTGCGGTGCGCGGCAACGATCTGGGCAACGGTCTCGGCCAAAATGGAATTCCTTAATCCCAAGCTTGCGTCGTTCTCACGTGCGCCTTGTTTAGCGGGCGCCGCGCAGCGCCGCCAGCACGGTAGCCGAATCCGACACCCAGCCGAAGATGCCGCCCTGCGCCTTGATCATCTTGAGGCCGATCTCGTGGAATTCCGGAAAGTAGGAGGCGCAGCAATCGCCGAGCACGATGCAGCGATAGCCGCGGTCGTTGGCCTCGCGCACGGTGGTGTTGACGCAGACTTCGGTGGTGACGCCTGCGACCAGCAGGTTTTTGATGGCGCGGTTCTTCAGCATCGATTCGAGATCGGTCTGGTAGAAGGCGCCCTTGCCGGGCTTGTCGATCACCGGCTCGCCGTCGATCGGATAGAGCTCCGGCACGATGTCGTGACCGGGCTCGCCGCGGATCAGGATGCGGCCCATCGGGCCGGGCGCTCCGATACGCAGCGAGGGCGAACCGCGCTCGACCTTGGCCGGCGGGGCGTCGGACAGGTCGGGGCGGTGGCCCTCGCGCGTATGGATCACCAACAGGCCGGCCGCGCGCGCGGCGGCCAGCACGGCTTGCAGCGGCTTCACCGCCGCCTGCAGCCGGGTGACGTCATTGCCGAGCGTCTCGCCAAAACCGCCCGGCTCCAGGAAGTCGCGCTGCATATCGATGATGAGGAGCGCGGTGCGCGCAAGCTCCACGCTGATCGGCTGCGGTTCGGCGGCGATCTCGATCTTCACCATCACCTCGCATGCGGCGCGGGCCGCAGCTCGTCGCCGTGCGAAACGGTCTCGCGGGCGAATTGTATGCAATGGGGCAAGTCGCAAGGCCTGTGCCAAGCATAGCTATTCGCGCTGTGGGATCGGTCTGACCGTATTTCAGCAATAAACGCAGTCGCTTGGGTACAACGAAACAATACCTGCGGCGGCCCCGAGGGCGCTCTCAGTGCTGCCTAAAATAACGGCACCCGCGGCGCAGATGGCGTTCAAAGCCGCAGCGGCGGAAACAGAAAAGTGTGCGGTGCCCGTTACAGCGCTGCGACCGCCTGCACCTCGACCAGCAACTGCTCCTGCACCAGCCGGTCGATCATCAGCAGCGTGTTGGGCGGATAGGCGCCGTTTGTGAACATTTTGGGAAATTCGCGTAGCCGGAAGGTCATGAATTTCGGGATGTCCTGCGAGTGCACCAGGTAGGTGGTGAACTGCACGATGTTGCCCCAGCCGGCGCCAACCGACTTCAGTGCCGTCTCGATATTGGTGAAGGTCTGTGAGGCTTGCGCATCGAAGCCGCCGTCGCCGGTCAGCTTGCCGTCCTTGTCGACTCCGACTTGGCCGGCGACGAACACAAACTCGGAAGCCTTCACGCGCGTCAGATGCGAATACTGCCCGAGCGGCTTGCCGAGGCCGTCGGGGTTGACGATCTTGATCTCGGGCATGCGACTTCTCCCTTGCCTTTGTCATTCCGGGGCACGCGCCATAAGCGCGTTTACGCGCGTCTTCGACGCGCCATAAGCGCGTTTACGCGCGTCTTCGACGCGCCATAAGCGCGTTTACGCGCGTCTTCGACGCGCCATAAGCGCGTTTACGCGCGTCTTCGACGCGCTATGGCGCGTGAACCCGGAATCCAGAACAATACGGTAGCGCATAGATCGTGGCCCCTGGATTCCAGGCCCGGCGCTTCGCGCCGTCCCGGAATGACGGGGTAAGTCAACCCACTTCTACAACTTCTTCCGGGAACTGATGCAGCCGGTCGCCCGGCCCGTTGCCGCCGATGATGTAGTTGTCGCACAGCCAGTTCAGATAGCCGCCGTGCAGATAGGTCGGGTGCACGACGATGTTCCTGTCCTTCTCGATCGTCCACGGCTCGTCGGCGCGGATGAGTGGGCGCTCGACCAGGTCGTAGCCCTGACCGTGACAATAGAGTCGCGATTCCGGCGGGCGGCCGTTCTTCTTCATGAAATCGTTGTAGGCGTCCCAGATGTCCTTGCACGGCGTTCCGGGCTTGAGCAGGTCGAGGGTGAACTTGCGCGCCGCGACGACGAACGCCAATTCATCCTTCATCTGCTGCGGCACCTTGCCGACCACGCAGGAACGGCCCAGTTCGGTGTACATGGCGCCGGGGCCGTTATCCTCGACCAAGAGCGCGATCTGGTCGCCTTCTTGGATAACGCGGCTTTGCAAGTGACGGTTGGCGAAAGGCGAGGGCTTGCCGAGCGGCATCGAGGCGCAGAGATAGATGCCGTTCTCGCTGCCGTGGGCGAGGCTGTAATGCTGCGCCACCGCCGCCACCTCGACGTCGCGCATGCCCGGCTTCACCGCGGCGAACGCCGCCTTCATGGCGCCGTCCTGCATGGCGGCGGCGCGCTTGACCAGTTCCAGCTCTTCCGCGCTTTTGATGACCTTGATGCGGTCGACCATTTCGGTGGCGTCGACGAAGGTCGCCTGTGGAAACGTGCGCTTCATATAGTCGAGCAGCGCGAACGACATCTGATAGGTGCCGACATAACCGATGGTGCCCTTGGCGTAAGGCGCCAAGCCTTTGGCGGCGAGCTCCGCGTCGTACTCCTTGGTGTAATGTGCCGACGCGTAGCTCGGCGTGTTGAGCAGGCGCTTGACGCCGCGCCAGACCTGCGGGTCCTTCGGCGGCACGCTGTCGCCGCCGAATGGTCCCTGGCACACCACGGTCATCTCGTCGTCGCGCGGGAACACCACCGTCTGCGGATAACCATTGGTCGCCGGAATGTCGGTGAACCAGCGCACGTAGCCGCCCATGTGGTCATTATTGTTCTGCATCAACAGCACGTCGATCTTCTGCGCGGCCATGGCGGCGCGCACCAGCTTCCAGCGGCGTTCGAGTTCCGCGGTGGAAATCGGCGTGTTCAGGCGTTCGGACAAGGCCATGGATTTACTCTCCCCAGGATGCGGGTTTGCGGACCACGTTCATCATTTTCTTGAAGTCGCCGGCGAGGAAGCAAGCCATATTATGCGCGATGGTCGGCATGGCACGGTCCTCGTAACCCTGAGAATAGCCGCCGAGATGCGGGAAGGTCGTCAGGTTCTTGGTCTTCCACAACGGGCTGTCGGGCGGCAGCGGTTCCTGCGCGAACACGTCGAGCGCAGCGCCGGCGATCTGACCGGATTCGAGCGCCTTGATCAGCGCGGCTTCGTCGACCACGCCGCCGCGCGCGACATTGATCAGGAAAGCGGTCGGCTTCATGGCGGCGAACACCGCTTCGCCGACGATGTTACGGGTCGCAGGGCTCATCGGGATCAGCGCCACCAGGTAGTCGAGCTCGGGGGCGATCTTGACGAGATCGTCGCGCGCCACCATGCGGTCGAAGCATTTGGCCTCGCGCGGGGTGCCGGTGATGCCGACCACCTTCATGTTGAAGGCCTTGCAGATCGGCGCCAGATATTCCGCGATCGCGCCCACGCCGAGGATGCCGACGGTCTTGCCGTCCATCAGCTGCGAGGGCCAGCGTTCCCAGGCGGCGCGATCCTGCGCATGGGTCGAGCGCGGCAGGTTGCGCGACAACGACAGCATGTAGGCGATGGTCGCTTCTGACATCGGCGCGCCGTGGATGCCGCGGATATTGGTGACGACCACTTCCTTGCCGAGCGAGGGCAGGTCGACGATGTTGTCGACACCGGTGCCGAGCGCCTGGATCCATTTCAGGTTCTTGGCTTCAGCCACGACATGGTCGGCCATCGGCGGCGAGAAGCAGAGCAGCACGTCGGTGTCGGCGATATAGGGGCCGACATTGGAATGATGGCCGACCACGTTGATGGTGAGCTGCGGGAAGCGCTCGGCCAGCATGGCCTTGTAACGGGCCCGCATGGATTCCTGAATTTCGGTGAGAATGAGCAGATTGGGCATGTGCGGCTGAGCGTGTGGTCTCGAAAGAGGGAAGCGGCTCGGCTAGGATAGCGCGCCGATATACTGCCAATCGGGGTCGAGGGAAACCGGCGCCGCGGGCGGCCGGATTGAAGCGTTCGTTATGACCCACATGGTGGGCCTGCGCTGTCGCGGCCGCCGCCGCATCCGAGGGAGAAGCAACGATGCCGATCGATTGGGTAAACGTGGACTGGGTCTATGTCGGGGTCTTGGCGGTATTCGTCTTCTTCTCGACCTTGGTGGCCAGCCTGTTGTCATTCGGCCATCGCGGCACCGGGGCGGTGCTCTCCGCGGTGATATTCGCCGCGATATTCGTGCTCTACAGCTATTATCCGCACCATCTGCCGCTGCCGAACCCGCTGGCGCCGCAGAAGCCGGTCGCCGCCGCGCCGGCCCCCGCGCCGGCGGCACCGCCCCAGCCGGTCGCGCCATCACCGCCGCGCAACCCTGTCACGGACATCACGCCTTCCCGATAGGCTTGCCCGGGCCGTCCGGTTGATGTTCTCTCTAGTCCCGACCGGGACCAACGCGAACCGGACGAGTGGTGGAGTTGCATGAAAAAAGTCTATCCCGACGCGCAAAGCGCGCTCGCCGGCCTGCTCAAGGACGGCATGTTGATCATGGCCGGCGGCTTCGGCCTGTGCGGCATCCCTGAGACACTGATCAAGGCCATCCGCGACAGCGGCGTGACCAATCTGACCATCGTCTCGAACAATGCCGGCGTCGATGGCGCCGGCCTCGGCCTGTTGCTCGAGACCAAGCAGGTCAAGAAGATGATCTCGTCCTATGTGGGCGAGAACAAGCTGTTCGCCCAGCAGTTTTTGTCCGGCGCGCTGGAAATCGAATTCAACCCGCAAGGCACGCTGGCCGAACGCATCCGCGCCGGCGGCGCCGGCATCCCGGCGTTCTTCACACGCACCGGCGCCGGCACCGACATCGCCAAGGGCAAGGAAGAGCGCGAGTTCGACGGCGAGCGCTACATCATGGAGCGCGGCATCGTCGCCGACCTCTCCATCGTGCACGCCTGGATGGGCGATACCGAGGGCAACCTCGTGTACCGGAAGACCGCGCGCAACTTCAATCCGATGATGGCAACCGCCGGCAAGACGACGGTCGCGGAGGTCGAGCATCTGGTGCAGCCGGGCGATTTCAATCCCGACCACATCGTCACGCCGGGTGTCTATGTCCAGCGCATCATCCACGTCCCCGACGCGGTCAAGCACATCGAGCAGCGCACCGTGCGCAAGCGCGTGCCGGCTGCCGGAACCGGAGAGGAGGTCTAGCCATGGCTTGGACCCGTGATCAGATGGCCGAGCGCGCGGCTAAGGAATTGCGCGACGGCTTCTACGTCAATCTCGGCATCGGCATTCCGACGCTGGTGTCCAACTACATCCCCAACGGCATGATCGTGCAGCTGCAGAGCGAGAACGGCATGCTCGGCTTCGGTCCCTTCCCCTATGAGGGCGAGGAAGACCCGGACCTCATCAATGCCGGCAAGCAGACGGTGACCGAACTGCCGACCAC
>JAKAMD010000248.1 GCA_021823875.1 Pseudomonadota bacterium
CCTGCGCCCTGGCATTACCGAGAATCAGGTGACCGCGCACCTGATGGAATATCTCTACAACTTCCCGGGCATCGAAGACGTCGAGGACGTGATCGTGTCGTCCGGCCCGAACACCTGGCCGAACTGGCGTAACTTCTCCGACCGCATCATCCAGCCCGGCGACATCGTGTTCATGGATTTGGCCGCGCTCACCTGGAACGGCTACAAGTCCTGCTATTACCGCACCTATTGCGTCGGCAAAGAGCCGACCCAGGAGCAGAAGGACACCTACGAAACCGCGCTGAAGTGGCTCTACGACTCGATCGGCGCGGTGAAGGTCGGTGCCACCACGCGCGACATCGCGCTGAAGTGGCCGTCGGCGATGGAGACCTGGGGCTACGAGGACGAAGACCAGGCCGCCGCCAATCTGTGGGGCCACGGCCTCGGCCTCGCCCAATACGACCCGCCGGTGATCTCGCGCATCTGGTCGCTCGATCATCCGATCGAGATCCAGGAAGGCATGACCTTCGCCCTCGAAACCCAGCACGGCAAGCGCTTCCGCTATGGCGTGCGCATCGAGGAAATGCTGATCGTGAAGAACGACGGCATCGAGATAGTGTCGAACTTCCCGGTCAAACAGATCACCCCGGTCGATGCGATGTCGGGTTACGGCGATCACGTGAAGTAAGAAAAGACTGCACTCGCTACGTCCTCTCCCCGTCCGCGGGGAGAGGATGGCGAGGCGAGCCAAGCCTGCCGAGCCGGGTGAGGGGCTCTCTCTGAAATTCGGAATATCCGGCCATTGCCCCTCACACCGATCCTCTTCCCGTGATGACTGGGAGAGCGACTCGCGCAAGCGGCAAAACCGGAAACCGTATGACCGCTTTCATTCTCCCGCTCAGCGACCCCACGGCCCTCGATCCTGAAAACGTCGGGCCGAAGGCGGCCAATCTTGCGTCCTTGACGCAAGCCGGCCTGCCGACGCCGGGCGGCTTCGCCTTGACGGCAGCAGCCTATCGCCATCAGCTTCGCCATCTCGGCATCGAAGACTGGATGCGCGAATATAATGAGACGGACCGGCAGAGCTCGCGCAAGCTGTCGGTGCAAATCCGGCTGGCGATCTATCAGCAGCCGATCGCGCCCGAAATTCTCGAACCCTTGCTGGAAGCCTGGCGGGCGCAACGCGCCGACGGCTCGGGCGGGGCGGTGCGCTCCTCCGCGCTGATCGAGGACCGCAAGGACGCCAACTTCGCCGGCCAGTTCGAAAGCTTCCTTGGCCTCACCGACGAAAACGAATTCCTGATTGCGGTGCGCGCCTGCTGGGCCGCGCTGTGGACCTCGCATGCGCGCCGCTACATGGAAAATCACGAGCTCTCGCCGGCCGACACGGCGATGGGCGTGCTGATCCAGCCGGTGGTTGCCGCGCGCGCCTCCGGCGGCGGCCTGAGCGAGACCGCCGAGGGGCAAATGCTGATCTCCGCCACCTGGGGCCTCGGCTCAGCCATTGCCCAGGGTGAGGTGGTGCCCGACCGCATCGTGCTCGCCAAGAACGGCTTCCTGCGCACCGTGCATGCCGGCCGAAAGAACCATCAGGAAACCTGCCTGCACGGCGTGGCGGCGCCCGAGCTGGTGCCCAAGGAACTCGTCGCCGAGCCCTGCCTCACGCCCGGCCAGGCGGTCACGCTCGGCCGTCTCCTGCGCAAATGCGAGCAACTCGCCGGCCAGCCGGTCGAGATCGAATGGGCGATGGACGACAGCGGCTTCAAGCTGCTGCAGTCGCGCCCGCTGCATGTCGAGGCGCCGATCGTGCCCGACCAGATTTGGCTGCAGCATCCCGGCCTCAGCGGCCATCCCGCCGGCATCGGCTGGGGCTCCGGCCGCGCGGTGGTGGTGAACTGCGAATGCGAATTGGCGCGCGTGGCGCCCGGCGACGTGCTGGTGACCAAGGTGGCGGGCCCGTCGCTGACGCATATTCTCAATCGCGTGTCGGGCGTGGTGGCCGAGCTTGGCGGTTCCACGTCTCATCTTGCCTCACTCGCGCGCGAGCGCGGCATTCCGATGGTACTGGGTGTCCTCGACGCCACCCGCGCCATCCCGGACGGCGCTCAATGCGCGGTCGATGGCGTCGCCGGCGTCGTGAGGTGGCTGCGATGAGCAAACCCCGTATTTTCGTGACGCAACCGGTCTGCGACAGCGCCATCAAGCGGCTGAAGGGCATCGGCCGCGTCACGGTCTTTCCCGACGACAGCCGCATCATTCCCCACCGCACACTGATCACCGCCGTGAAGAAGGCCGACATCCTGTTCTGCCTGCTGCACGACAAGATCGACAAGGCGGTGATCACGGCCAATCCGAACCTGCTGCATATCGCGGCGCAATCTATCACGCCGTCCAACATCGACGTCACGACGGCGACCACGCTCGAAATTCCGGTCTCCTGCGTGCCGCCGATCACCACCGAGGCGACCGCGGATCTCACCTTCGGGCTCATGTTGGCGGTCGCGCGCCGCATGGTGGAAGGCGACAAACTGGTGCGCGCCGGCAAGTTCCCCGGCGGCCAGTCACGCCATCTGCTCGGCGCCTCCGTCTGGGGCAAGACCGTCGGCTTGATCGGCGGTGGCGGGCTGATCGGCAAGGCGGTGGCGCGCCGCGCCCATGGGTTCGGCATGCGCGTGCTGTACTGGACGCCGCGCCGCAAGCCGGAGGCGGAAGAGCGCGAGGCCGGCATCACCTACGCGCCGCTCGACGACTTGCTGCGCGAATCCGATTTCGTCTCGCTGCACTCGCCGCTCAACGCGCAGACCCGCCATCAGATCAGTACGCGTGAACTGGGCCTGATGAGGAAGACCGCCTTCATCGTCAATACCGCGCGCGGGCCGATCATCGACGAGAAGGCGCTGGTCCGTGCCCTGAAGGCGAAGAAGATCGCCGGCGCCGGCCTTGACGTGTTCGAGTTCGAGCCCAAGGTGTCCGACGATTTGAAGAAAATGAAGAACGTCGTGCTCAATCCGCACCTGGGCAGCGCCACCGTCGAGGTGCGCGAGGCGATGGCCAACAAGGTGGTCGACAATATCGAGGCGCTGATCGCCGGCCGCACGCCACCGGGCTGCGTCAATCCGGAGGTGTTGAAGAAGTAAGTGTCCTGTCGTGGCCGGCGCTCCGCCGGCCATTTTGTTTCGGTGGGCACCATACCATCTCGGTGGGATGCCGAGTGCGGCGCTTCATGTTGCGCCGTAAAGCCAACAGCAGTTCGATTGCAATTCGCCGCCGGCGGCGTTTCAATGGCGGCTTAGGCGCCGAGAGTGCGCGTGACGGGAGGAAGACAATGGCGGACTTGCCCAAGCTTAATGTTGTGATCGCCAATAATTTTGGTCATTTGCCGATGTTTATCGGCGCGGAGAAGGGCTATTTCAAACAGCACGGCGTCGACGCCAGCTTCAAGGTGGTGGATACCGGCACCGACATGGTCAATGCGCTGCACGACGGTCTGGCGCAGGTCGGCGACATGAGCACGACCACCTACCTTAAGGCGGTGCACGCCGGCAATCCGTTCCAGGTGATCGGCCTGATCATGAACGACGCCAACGACGAGCGCTGCGATACGCCGCTTGCCATCGTCACCAAGAAGGGCAGGGGCGTCAATGTCGGCAAGATCAGCGATCTCATCGGCAAGACGGTCGGCCTCGCGAAGGGGCAGACCTCGGACGAGTATTTCAAGATGGTGCTGCGCCGCGCTGGCGTGAAGTATGGCGATATCACCATCGAGAACATCTGGTCGCAGTTTGGTCTGGCGCCCGCGCTGAAAGAGGGCAAGGTCGACGCCATCGTGACCTGGGAGCCCTATGTGACGCAGACGCTCACCCAGGTGTCGGATTCCTACGAGGTGATCCGCGGCGGGCAGCACATGTCCTATGTGATGGTCGCGGTGGCCCATGGGCCGACGGTCGAGGCGCAGCCCGCCGTGATCAAGAGCATCGCCGCCGGGCTCGCGCAGTCCTCCTATTTCTCGCGTCAACATCCTGACGAGGCGGTGGAGATTTTCGCCAAGTGGGTGCCGGGCACGGACGTCGCCATCGGCAAGAAAGCGATCCGTAACATTCACTTCGATCCGCGCATGTCGCCGAAAGTGCTGCAAGCGTTTGAGAACGCCGAGGACGAAATCCTGGTCAACACGCTGCCGGGCGCGCCGCGCCTCAAGGTGCCCAGCCTGTTCCGGCCGGAGTTCATGCAGCAGGTCGAGAAGGAACACCCGGAATATTTCGCCGATCTGCCGAAGCTCGGCTGAGGCGAGACCGCGATAATCCCTCCCCGGTGCGGGGAGGGACAAGGCGCGCCGGCAATCGGCCGTCAGAACTTCACCATATCGATGCTGGTCAGCGTCACCTTCTTGGACACCAGCGGCGCGTCGGTGAACAACCAGGTGGTCACGAGATCGGCGTAACGGCTGGCCGACGACATGCCGTCGACCGGCACGATCACGTTCATGCCGCGCAATGCGGCGCCGCTTGCGGTGTAGAGCACGGCGCCGTCGGCCGCGGTGCCGACCGTGATCACGGTCTTGATGCCCTTGTCCTTGAGCATCTGTTCGAGATCGGTGCCGAGGAACTTGTCGGGCCCCGAGGTCACGTAGGCTTCGTCCGCCTGCGGTGCTACCAAATCGAGCACGTCCTTGGTCGTGGTGTGCGGAATGGTGCTGTAGATCACGGTCGCATGGGCGGCGCGCGCCGCGGCGAGCAGCTTCTTCACCGCCGGCAAGGAAGCGACGCAAGCCTCCCGCTTGCCGCAGTTCTGATGCATGAAGTCGAGCATCAACAGCGCGGTGGTCTTGGCGTCGGCCTTCACCGCTTTCAGCTTGGGCGCCGCCGGCCGCTGGATGCTGGCCCAATCGTCGACGATGGTGCCCGCCTGGGTGGGCAGGATCGATGCCGCCAACCCGGCGACGGCCAGCGCAGCCACAAGATGACGTTTCATGAATTTGCTCCCGGTAAGGCCGGCGCACGGCCCCACGGGGTGGCCGGCTTGCAGGTCAGATCATGCGCAAGCGATGCGTGCCGTGTCAAAGCGTCCGGCAGCCCCGGCTTGATACATCGCCCATCTTCGGCGCACACTTGCGCCGCCATGGCCGGCCTCTTACGACAGGCTGCGAAAAGGCCACACGCCCAAGAAGGAAACGTCTCATGAATATCAAGGTCGGCAAGGAAGCGATCGCCGAAGCTTCCAAGAAGCTCAACAACTGGGGCCGCTGGGGCAAGGACGACCAGATCGGTACGCTCAATCACGTACAGCCCGAGGACATCGTCAAGGCCGCGAGCCTGATCCGCACCGGCAAGGTGTTCGCGCTCGGCATTCCGCTCGACCGCACCGGGCCGCAGACCGGCCTGTTCGGCGGCCGCTTCAATCCGATCCACCAAATGCTCGCCACCGGCACCGACGCCATCGCCGGCCAGCAGGATTGGAACAAGATCCGCTACGCCGACGACACGCTGATGTTGTGCGTGCAGGGCGCCACCCACTGGGACGCGCTCGGCCACATCTTCTATGAGGACAAGGCCTATAACGGCCACG
>JAKAMD010000249.1 GCA_021823875.1 Pseudomonadota bacterium
ACGTGGTGGTGGGCGCCCTGCTCGGCGCCGATGAATTCGGTTTCGCCACCGCGCCGCTGATCGCGGCCGGCTGCATCATGATGCGCAAGTGCCATCTCAACACCTGCCCGGTCGGCGTCGCGACGCAAGACCCAGTGCTGCGCAAGCGCTTCAAGGGCGCGCCCGAGCACGTCATCAACTACTTCTTCTTCGTCGCCGAAGAAGTGCGCGAACTGATGGCCGAACTCGGCTACCGCACCGTCGACGAAATGATCGGGCAGATGCAGATGCTCGACCAACGCCGCGTCGTGGAGCATTGGAAGGCCAAAGGCCTGGACTTCACCAAACTGTTCTTGAAGCCGGCAGCGGACAAGGCCACCAAGATATTCAAGTCCGAGGAACAGGACCACAATATCCACGACATCCTCGACCGCAAGCTGATCGCCGAGGCGCAGGCCGCGCTCGACCGCGGCGCGCCGGTCCGGCTGCAAGCGACGATCCGCAACATCGACCGCACTGCGGGCGGCATGCTGTCCGGCGAGGTGGCCAAGCGTTACGGCCATGCCGGCCTGCCCGACAGCACCATCCATGTGCGCTTCACCGGTACCGCCGGACAGAGCTTCGGCGCCTGGCTCGCCCGGGGTATCACGTTCGAGCTCGAAGGCGACGCCAACGACTATGTCGGCAAAGGCCTGTCGGGCGGCCGCATCGTGATCCGGCCGACCGCCGACAGCGGTATCGTGCCGGAAGAGTCGATTATCGTCGGCAACACGGTGCTGTACGGCGCCATCGACGGCGAGTGCTATTTCCGCGGCGTCGCCGGCGAGCGTTTCGCCGTGCGCAATTCCGGCGCCATCGCGGTGGTGGAAGGCGCCGGTGACCATTGCTGCGAGTACATGACCGGCGGCGTGGTGGTAGTGCTCGGGCAAACCGGCCGCAACTTCGCGGCCGGCATGTCGGGCGGCATCGCCTACGTGCTGGACGAGAACGGCACCTTCCAGTCGCGCTGCAACCTCGCCATGGTCGAGCTCGAGCCGGTGCCGGAGGAAGAGCAGATTGCCGAGAAGGAGTTCGGGCAATACCAGGACCTGGAAAGCCACGGCCGCGTTGACGTCATGTCCGACATGACGATCAAGGATGCCGAACGGCTTTATGTGTTGATCTCGAACCATGCGCGCTATACGGGTTCCAAGCGCGCGGCCGAGATCCTCGCCGACTGGACGCGCTATCGTCCGCTGTTCAAGAAGGTGATGCCGGTCGAGTACCGCCGCGCGCTCGCTGATATGGCAAAGGAGAAGGCCGCCGCGATGCAGGCTGCGGAGTAGGCATGGGTAAGGTCACCGGATTTCTGGAAATCGAACGGCGCGATCGCAAGTACGAGCCTGTCGCCGAGCGCATCAAGCACTGGCGCGAATTCGTGCTGCCGCTGCAGGAGGACGCGCTGCGCGCGCAGGCGTCGCGCTGCATGGACTGCGGCGTGCCCTACTGTCACGGCACCAGCCGCATCACCGGGCTGCCGACGGGCTGCCCGGTCAACAACCAGATTCCGGACTGGAACGATCTGGTCTATCGCGGCAACTGGGAAGAAGCGGCGCGCAACCTGCATTCGACCAATAACTTCCCGGACTTCACCGGCCGCGTCTGCCCGGCGCCGTGCGAGGCCTCCTGCACGCTCAACATCGACGAGAACCCGGTCACCATCAAGACGATCGAATGCGAGATCGCCGACCGCGCCATCGCGCAAGGGCTCAAGCCCGATCTGCCGGCGCAAAAGACCGGCAAGAAGGTCGCGGTGGTGGGCTCCGGCCCGGCCGGCCTCGCCTGCGCGCAGCAGCTCGCGCGCGCCGGCCATGAAGTGCATGTCTATGAGCGCTGGGCCAAGGCCGGCGGCTTGCTGCGCTATGGCATCCCCGATTTCAAGATGGAGAAGAACCACATCGATCGCCGCGTCGGGCAGATGACGGCGGAAGGCGTGGTCTTCCATTACAACGCCCATATCGGCGTCACTGTGCCGGCCGACAAGCTGGTGGCCGAGCACGATGCGGTGGTGCTGGCGGGCGGTGCCGAGAAGCCGCGCGACCTGCCGATCCCGGGGCGCGACCTGAAGGGCATCCATTTCGCCATGGATTTCCTGCCGCAGCAGAACCGGCGCGTGAGCCAGGAGCCGCTTGGCGACGTGACGCCTATCCTCGCCACCAACAAGAAAGTGGTGGTGATCGGCGGCGGCGACACCGGCTCCGACTGCATCGGCACCTCGATCCGCCAGGGCGCGGTCTCGGTCACCAATTTCGAGATCATGCCGGAACCGCCGGCGCACGAGGACAAGCCGCTGACCTGGCCGGACTGGCCGCTCAAGCTGCGCGTCTCGACCAGCCTGCAGGAAGGCGCCACCCGCGACTTCGCGGTGCTGACCAAGGAATTCGTCGGCGAGAACGGGCGCGTGACCAAGCTCAAATGCGTGCACGTCGACGCCAAGTTCCAGCCGGTGCCGGGCAGCGAGTTCGAGATCGAGGCGGACCTGGTGCTGCTCGCCATGGGCTTCGTGCATCCGGTGCACGAAGGCATGCTGAAGGCGCTCGATGTCGCGCTCGACCAGCGCGGCAATGTCTCGGCCGACACCGACCGCTATCTCACTTCGGTGCCCAAGGTGTTCGCCGCCGGCGATATGCGGCGCGGCCAGTCACTGGTGGTGTGGGCGATCCGCGAAGGGCGCCAATGCGCGCACGCGGTCGACAAGTTCCTGATGGGCGAGACCACGCTACCGCGGTAAGCGCCGCACACGTCATTCATTGCCATGCCCGGCACAAAGCTTGTGCCGGGCATTCGCATTTTCATGAACTGAATTCGGGACATGGATGGCTGGGACAAGCCCGGCCATAACGTAGCCGCCTAGTGCATCCAGCCGAACAAGCCATGGGGCCCGAACAACGGGTCCGAGCTGCGCCGCGGCGGCGGATGCGCCGGCTGCGGCCGGACTGGCTCCGGCGGCAATAGCGCGGGCTGCGCTGGCCGTGTCTGCGCGGTCTTCTCGCTCGGCGTATGTTTCGATTCAGCCGGCTTCTTGATCTCGGCCGGCTGCTGCTTGGGCGCCACCGGCGCTGACGTCCGCGCGGCCGGTTTGGCGACTGGGAGCGGTGGAGCCGGCGTAATCACGCGAACAGGCTCGGTGGCGGTTGGTGCCGCATTAGCAACCGCGGCAGCCGGCGCCGCCGGTGCGCTTGCCGAGGGCTGCCCCGGCTTTTTCTTGGCGTCGCTGCCCGACGGCCAGGCGAAATCGTCGGCGCGGCCGGCCGGCGCGGCAACCGCATCGCCCTTGACCAGCACTTCCGTCGCGATGGCATCGCCATAGGACGCGTGCATGCCGGGTCCGCCCGCCAAGGCATCGGCATTGCTCGGCGCCACCGTGAGGGGCACCACGGGCCCGGCCAGCGGGCGCTCCTTCGATTTGCCGATACCCGGTGCCGGCCCAATCGGCCCGCTGGGCAGCGAAACCACCGCGCGGTTGTTCATGTAGCGGCGGATCTCGCGCTCCACGTAATGGGCGAGCTTGCGGGCGCCGTATTTGGTGAAATAGACGCCGTCGCCGGAGCGTAAGCGGCGGGTCTGTCCTTCATAATCGGGACCGTAGGTCGCGTACTTGCCGCCCTCATCGACGAAGCCGTCCCATATGTCGATATATTTGACGCCAGCACGCTCGGCGGCCGCGCGATAAAGATCGTTGAGATAGACCGCGTCGGCCGTGGAACGAGTACCGCGAATTGACGGTAGTCCGACCCAGAACACCGGCACGCCCTTGCTCTTGAGAGCGGCGATCGTCTCGGCGATGCGGCGCGAATAGACCTCGGCCCAGCGGTCGCTGCGGAACGGGATGACACCGCGCGGATAATTGCGTTCGGGCACGGAGATCAGCGGCTGGTCGGGATTGTCGGCCTGATCCTGCTTCTGATCCGCCGCCTTCTGATCCGTCTGCTCCTTTTCGGCCTGCTTGGCTGCGTCCTTCTCGCTGATGTTCTGGCGATCGCTGACGCCGAGCATCATGACGACATAGTTTGCCGGCTGCTGCGCGAGATCGTCGCGCGCGACGTGCCACCAGTCGAGGTCGCTCTTCCACTCGTAGCGGATGAGGCCGGAATGCGGCTTGTCCTTGCGCACGATGGCGACTTCCGGAGAATCCGAAAAGGCATCTTCCAGACCATAGGCGAGCCAGCCGGCCATGCCGTCGCCCATCACCACGATGGTGGTGGTGGGCGTCACCGGCGGGGCGTTCTTGTCCACCTTGGGCGGCGGCGGCGCGCGCGAATAATCGACGTGCGGCTGCTGTTGCACCGGCGCGCTGCTGCGCTCGCGCGACCGCTCGCTGGAGCCGCCAAACAGCTGTTCGAAGAAATTGCCGCCGCTCGAGCGCTGGTGCTGGCGACGCACGTACGGGTAGCGCTGGTCGAAGAGTTGCGCCTCGGCCGGCGTCACACTGGCAAGCTGAAACGCCAGCGCGCTCAAGCCCTCGACCACGGCCAAGAGGCCGAGACCGATCAGCCAATGCGAGAGCTGCCGTCTGCCGAACATTCGCCCCGGACCTCGATCGCTTGGGCGGCATCATGTGCGCAACGCCACCGGTATCCCGGCCGCCACCCGCCGTCATGGGCTAATAGCGCGCAAAAAATGTCAACTCGAAGGTGGCGGGCCGATTACCTTAACGCGCGCAACCGGTTGAGCAGCCCGGCGGAAGCAAAACCGTCCGGAACCCGGCCTATCCCGGCCTGAAACCGGCGGATGGCCGCGCGCGTGCGGGCGCCGAGGCGGCCGTCGGGCTCGCCTATGTTGTAGCCGCGGGCAGCCAAGCGCTCCTGCAATTCCAACCGCTCCGAACGGGTAAGCATCCGCTCGTAGCGCGGCCAGCTCTGCACCAGGGGCCCGCCCCCGCGCAGCCGGTCGGCAAGGTGGCCGATCGCCAAAGCGTAGGCCTCGGCCGGGTTGTAACGCATGATGACACGGAAATTGTGCAGCATCAGAAAGCCGGGCCCCTGGATGCCGGCCGGCATCAGCAGGAAGGCGCGGTCGCTCGGGCGCGGGAACGGCTTGCCGGTCGGCCGGGTGATGCCGAGCCGCTGCCATTCCGCGATACTCATGACCTTGCGTCTGTCGGCGAGATGGAAATCGAAGGTGGCCGGCACCACCACCTCGTAGCCCCAGGTCTCACCCGGGCTCCAGCCGTCACGCTTCAGATTGTTGGCGGTGGAGGCGATGATGTCCGGCACTGAATCGACCACATCGCGGCGGCCGTCGCGGTCGAAATCGACGGCATAGCGCAGGAAGGCGGTCGGCATGAACTGGGTCGGGCCGAAGGCGCCGGCCCAGGAGCCGACCAAGTGGTCGGGCCGCACATCGCCATGCTGCAGGATTTCCAGCGTGGCGAGGTATTCGCTGCGGAAATAATGCTGGCGGCGGCCGACACAGGCGAGCGTCGCGGTCGAGCGCAGCACCGCACGGTCACCGCCGAG
>JAKAMD010000250.1 GCA_021823875.1 Pseudomonadota bacterium
GGGCTCCTTGTCGTCCGCCTTGCGCACGACCTCTTCGCCGTTGTCGGGATTGACGCCCTTGATCGCCGGCACGTCGAGCGGGCTCGGCAGATAATCGACCACCGCATCGAGCAGCGGCTGCACGCCCTTGTTCTTGAAGGCCGAGCCGCACAGCACGGGGAAGAACGCGCCGGTGATCACCGCCTTGCGGATCAGCTTCTTGAGGGTTTCCTCGTCCGGCTCCTTGCCTTCGAGGTAGGCAGTCATGGCATCGTCATCGAGTTCGACGGCGGCCTCGATCATTTTCTCGCGGTATTCCTTGGCCTGATCGACGAGGTCGGCCGGAATGTCGACGTCCTGGTACTTGGCGCCGAGGGATTCGTCGTCCCACACCACGCCCTTCATGCGCACGAGGTCGACGAGGCCCTTGAAGTTACTCTCAGCGCCGATCGGCAGCTGGATCGCCACTGGCTTGGCGCCTAGGCGGGTCTTGATATCGTCGAGGCACTTGAAGAAGTCCGCGCCGATCTTGTCCATCTTGTTGGCGAAGACGATGCGCGGGACGTTGTATTTGTCGCCTTGGCGCCAGACCGTCTCGGTCTGCGGCTCGACGCCCTGGTTCGAATCGAGCACGCACACGGCGCCGTCGAGCACGCGCAGCGAACGCTCCACCTCGATGGTGAAGTCGACGTGACCGGGCGTGTCGATGATGTTCAGGCGCTTGCCGTTCCAGAACGCCGTGGTCGCGGCCGACGTGATGGTGATGCCGCGCTCCTGCTCCTGCTCCATCCAGTCCATCGTCGCGGCGCCTTCATGCACCTCGCCGATTTTGTGGCTCTTGCCGGTATAATAGAGAATCCGCTCGGTCGTCGTCGTCTTGCCCGCATCGATGTGGGCCATGATGCCGAAGTTGCGGTAATTCTCGATGGCATGAACGCGTGGCATATCTGTTCCTGGATCCGTTAGCCGCCGTTACCAGCGGTAATGCGAGAAGGCCCGGTTGGCTTCCGCCATCTTGTGGGTGTCTTCACGCTTCTTGACAGCATTTCCGCGGTTGTTCGACGCGTCGAGCAGCTCGGCCGACAGCCGCTTGGTCTTTTCGTTGCGGCCGCGCGCCGCCGTGATGATCCAGCGAATGCCGAGCGCCTGCCGGCGGGCGGAGCGCACTTCCACCGGCACCTGGTAGGTGGCGCCGCCGACGCGCCGCGACCGCACCTCGATCGAGGGCATCACGTTGTCGAGCGCCTGCTGGAAAACCGTGAGCGGGCTCTGCTTGGTCTTGGCCTCGATCACATCGAACGCGCCATAGACGATCTGCTCGGCCACCGACTTCTTGCCATGGTACATGATGGCATTCATGAACTTGCTGACGACGACATTGCCGAACTTGGGGTCCGGAATGATCTCGCGTTTCTCGGCGGCGTGACGACGGGACATGACGCTGATCCTTATTTCGGCCGCTTGGCGCCGTATTTCGAACGGCGCTGCTTGCGGTTCTTGACGCCCTGCGTGTCGAGCACGCCGCGCAGGATGTGGTAGCGCACGCCCGGCAGGTCCTTCACGCGGCCGCCGCGGATCATCACCACCGAGTGCTCCTGCAGGTTATGCCCCTCGCCCGGGATGTAGCCGATCACCTCGAAGCCGTTGGTCAGTCGCACCTTGGCCACCTTGCGAAGCGCCGAGTTCGGCTTCTTCGGCGTGGTGGTGTAGACGCGCGTGCAAACACCCCGCTTCTGCGGCGAGGACTGCAGCGCCGGCGCCGTGTTGCGCGCCTTGAGCGGCTTGCGCGGATTGGCAATCAGCTGGTTGACCGTCGGCATATTTGGCCTTCGCTACCCTTGGTTTGGGCTTTGCAGCCCGGACTTGGCCGTCCGCCACAAGCGGACGCCACCTCATCCCAATTCGTTATGGGCATTTCGCCCCGGCATTGAACGCGCGAGCATTGCGGCCCACGCGCCTGCTTTGCGCGTCTTTTCCACGCGCAAAACGAAATCGCGCCATCCGCTTGTATCAGCGGGGGGCGCTCTCCCGTTCGGACGACCGCACGATGGCTAAGGCACCGTGAAGTCCATCACACAGAGTCTGACATCGGCTGTCAGAGGCAGCGTCTGAGCTTCATCCGTCGAGGCGATGTGCCGGCGCGGCTTCGAGGAAAACGCAACACACTCAAAGATTTGCCGGTTGGGCCGTTCCGAACAAGCGAAGCTCACCGCCTGCCGAAAAGTGACGGGTATGTATCGGCGGGTTACCCTCAAGTCAAGGCGTAAACCGCCGAAAAATCGCGGTTTCTGCGTCCCCGAGCCGGTATTCGCCGACAACGTCCCCGGCCCTCGCCGCTCCCTCGCCGGAAGACCGCCGGACGGTACGAAATTAACCCATTTCGCGGTCTGTTCGCCGGCTTGTGGGGGGCTTCGGCCGGCGGTGTCCCCGATACAGGCGGGCCATTTTGTCCTTTCCGGGCCCTGCCGGCGCCTCCATTCGAGCAATGACGCCGGCGACCGACACAATTTATGGCGAGAACACCCTCAAATGGCGGCGAGGCGACCGGCTCACCGCCGCCGGAACAGAATCACTGGCCGGATGCAAAAAGGCCCCGGCTAACCGGGGCCTCTTTTATGTCGTGGCTTGCCGCAGGGGCGTCACGCTGACGCAGCCTACTCCGCCGGCGGCAGCGCCGGAGCCTCGGCCGGAGCGGCTGCCGCCTTGGCGGCCGACTCCTTCTCCCGCTCCTCCAGGATGAGCGCGTCGCGCTTGGTGGCCACCTCGCGCAGCGTGTTCATCATGGCGCCGGTACCGGCCGGGATCAGCCGGCCGACGATGACGTTCTCCTTGAGCCCGTCGAGCGTGTCGATCTTGCCGTTGACCGCGGCTTCGGTGAGCACGCGCGTGGTCTCCTGGAACGAGGCCGCCGAGATGAACGACCGCGTCTGCAGGGAGGCCTTGGTGATGCCGAGCAGCACCGGGTGGCCGGTGGCGGGCTTCTTGCCCTCCTCGGCCGCGCGCGCGTTGACCTCGTCGAGCTCGGTCTTGTCGACCTGCTCGCCTTGCAGGAGCTCGGTCTCGCCGGCGTCGTCGATCTCGACCTTCTGCAGCATCTGGCGAACGATCACCTCGATGTGCTTGTCGTTGATGTTGACGCCCTGCAGCCGGTAGACCTCCTGGATCTCGTTGGTGAGATAGGAGGCCAGCTCCTCGACGCCCTTGATGGCGAGGATATCGTGTGGGGCGGGATTGCCGTCGACGATATAGTCGCCCTTCTCGATGACGTCGCCATCCTGAAGGTGGATGTGCTTGCCCTTCGGGATCAGGTACTCGCGCGGCTCCTCGGTCTTGTCCGCGGGCTCGATCGAGATGCGCCGCTTGTTCTTGTAGTCGCGTCCGAACCGCACCGTGCCGCCGATCTCGGCGATGATCGCCGCCTCCTTCGGCCGGCGCGCCTCGAACAGCTCCGCCACCCGCGGCAGACCGCCGGTGATGTCGCGCGTCTTGGCACTTTCGGTCGGGATACGCGCAATCACGTCGCCCGCCTTCACGTGGCTGCCCGGGTCGACCGAGATGATCGCCTCGACCGCCAGCAGATAGCGGGCGTCGCCACCGCGGGCGAGCTTGAGCATGTTGCCGCCCGATTTGATCACGATCGCCGGACGCAGCTCCTGCTGATTGCGCGAGGAGCCGGTGCGCCAATCGATGACCACGCGCTTGGCGATGCCGGTCGATTCGTCGAGCTGCTCGGACATCGACAGACCGTCGACCAGATCCTCGAAGTCGATCTCGCCTTCCACCTCGGTCAGAATCGGCCGGGTGTAGGGATCCCACTCCGCGATGCGCTGGCCGCGCTTGATCTGCTGGTTGTCCTCGACGCGCAGGCGCGCGCCGTACGGGATGCGGTGATGCGCCCGCTCGGTGCCGTCGGGGTCGACCACCGCCACCACCATGTTGCGCACCATCACCACCACTTCATTGTCCGAGTTACGGGCAATGTTGGCGCTCTTGAACTTGACCATGCCGTCGAAGTTCGACTCGATGAACGATTGCTCGGAGATCTGCGCCGCGCCGCCGATGTGGAACGTGCGCATGGTGAGCTGGGTGCCCGGCTCGCCGATCGACTGCGCCGCGATGACGCCGACCGCTTCGCCCATGTTCACCGGCGTACCGCGGGCGAGATCGCGCCCGTAGCAGGCCGCGCACACGCCATTCTTCGACTCGCAGGTGAGCACCGAACGGATGCGCAGTTCCTGCACGCCCGCCTTGGTGATCTCGTCGACTTCCGGCTCCTGCAGGAGCGTGCCGCGCTTGACGATGATGCGGTTGCTGGCCGGATCCTTGACGTCCTCGGCGGTGGTGCGGCCGAGGATGCGGGTGGCGAGCGACGCCACCACGGTGCCGGCGTCGATGATCGCACGCACCTTGATACCGCCTTCGGTGCCGCAGTCCACCTCGGTGATGATGCAGTCCTGCGCCACGTCGACCAGACGCCGCGTCAGATAGCCGGAGTTCGCCGTCTTCAACGCGGTGTCGGCGAGGCCCTTGCGGGCGCCGTGCGTCGAGTTGAAATACTCGAGCACCGACAGTCCTTCCTTGAAGTTCGAGATGATCGGGCTCTCGATGATCTCGCCCGACGGCTTGGCCATCAAGCCGCGCATGCCGGCAAGCTGACGCATCTGGGCCGGCGAGCCGCGCGCGCCGGAATGCGCCATCATGTAGATCGAGTTGACCTGCTGATCGCGGCCCTTCTCGTCCTTCTTGGTGGACGAGATCTCGCGCATCATTTCCTCGGCGATCTTGTCGGTCGCCTTCGACCAGGCGTCGACCACCTTGTTGTACTTCTCGCCCTGGGTGATCAGTCCGTCGTTGTACTGCTGCTCGAACTCCTTCGCGAGCTCGCGCGTGGTCTCGACCACCTCCCACTTCTTGGCCGGCACGACCATGTCGTCTTTGCCGAACGAGATGCCGGCCTTGAAGGCGTGGTAGAAGCCGAGCGCCATGATGCGGTCGCAGAAGATGACCGTCTCCTTCTGACCGCAGTGGCGGTAGACGGTGTCGATCATCCCGGAGATTTCGCGCTTCGTCATCATCTTGTTGACGATGTCGAAGGGCGCCTTCACGCTCTTCGGCAGCACGTTGCCGAGCAGCACGCGGCCGGGCGTGGTGTCGTACCACTTCTTGAACGGATTGCCGTTCTCGTCCACGCCTTCCCAGCGATATTTGATCTTCGAGTGCAGCGTAATGATTTTCTCATGCAGCGCATGCTCGACCGCCGCCACGTCACCGAACACCTTGCCTTCGCCGGCCATGCCCTCGCGCATCAGCGACAGGTAGTAGAGGCCGAGCACGATGTCCTGCGACGGCACGATGATCGGCTGGCCGTTCGCCGGGTGCAGGATGTTGTTGGTCGACATCATCAGCACGCGCGCTTCCAACTGCGCCTCGAGCGACAGCGGGACGTGCACGGCCATCTGGTCGCCGTCGAA
>JAKAMD010000006.1 GCA_021823875.1 Pseudomonadota bacterium
GCCGGCGAGTGCGGCGATGCGCTGCACGAAACGGGAAGTCACGGTCGGCGCGCCGGCAAGCTTGGCGGCGCGCGACAGGATCACCTCGGGCGCGCCCAGGCTTTGCGCGAAGTCGTGCGCGGCGAGCCCGATGCGCCGCTCGGGCGGATCGAGCCCGAGATCGCGCCGCATCGGCCGGCTGAGCCAGGGATTGTTGCGCGTTTCAGGCGGCCAGGTGCCCTCGTTGAGGCCGCCCAGCACCACGCGGTCGATCCGCTGCAAGCGTGCTTCCAGGGGCCCGTAGATGTGCACGCGCACGTCGCGCATTTCCGGCCGGCGTACCACGCGGTCGCCGATGGCAGCCTGGAACAGTTCGGCATAGTCGCCGCGCGCCAGCGCCAAGCCTTGCGCGGTTGGACTGTCGATCAGCTTTTGCAGCACATCGGCGAGCGCGCTGCCGTCATGGCCGGCGAAGGCGGCCACCTCGCCGTTGTCGTCGCTGCCGAGTGCGGCGATCACCTGGCGATGACAATCGGCAAGCTGGCTGAGCGGACAGGAGCCCGACGTCATGGTTTCCAGCGGCGCCAGCGCTTCGGCAAGGCGGGCGATCAGTGCGACAGAAGCATCGAGTGCATCGTCGGCGATCAGCAGGCGCGGATCGCTTCGGTGCAGATCATGGCGGGTGGCGCGGAATACGGTCAGTGCATGGGAGAGCGCTTGGCTGCCAGAGCGCGGACGCGGCCCGCGCAGCAGCGCGCACTCGAGCGCGGCGATGGCGGTGTTGTGCACGCCCGGCTGTTGCCCGAGCCGCAACAGCGGATGTTTGAGCAGCGCCAACAGTGGCACCGGCGCCAAGCCGCCAAGCGTGACTTCGGCGGCGAGCCGCGCGAACACGCCGGCAGCGGTGTCGTTCAAGCTATCGCCGCCGGAATCATCGACTGCCACGCGCCAGCGTTCGAGGGCGGCGAGCAGGCGGCGCGCCAGCGCGCGGTCGGGCGTCACCAGCGCGGCGCGCTTGTCTGGTGTCTCGATCGCCTCGCGTAGCGCCACCACGATGGCGAGCGCTTCTTCCTCGGCGTTGGCGGCCTCGATCAGCGTGAGGTTGGTGAGTGCCTGATCAATGGTGCGGTCGAAATCGCCGTCGCGCTGGGCCTGCCAGCGCTCGGTGGTGACGGCAGGACGCAAGGCTTCCGACACCAGCGCGTCGCGGCCGTCGGGCGTCGCCAGCGACGTAACTTCATCGCGCGTCATGCCGATGCGGTCGAGCAGCGCATGCATGGCGAATTGCGCATGCCCGGGGGCGGGCAGGCCGTCATGGCTCTTGTCGTTGTCATTGCCGGCAATCAGCTTCCACGACGCGTCATCGAGATGCTGATCGAGGCCGGGCAGCACCACGGCGCCGTGCGGCAGTTTGGCGATGGTCGCGAGCAGTTTGGCGGTGGCCGGCATCGAGCCGGTGGAGCCAGCGGCGATCACCGGCGCGTCCGAGCCGGCCAGGCGCTTGGCTTCCGCCTCGATCAGTTGGTCGCGCCGTTCGGCCGCTTCGATGGCGCCACGCTCGGCGCGCAACGCCGGCCAAGCCTCGCGCGCGATCTTGAGGAAGCGCAGCGAGAGTTGCCAGTAACGGTCGAAATCGTCGGGCACCAGTGCATCGAGCTTGTCCCAGGACACCTGGCGCGTGGTCATGTCGTCGATCAGGCGGGCGAGATCATCGGCCAGCCCGAGCGCGGCCGACGGCGTATTGGCGATCAGCGCGGCGCCGCCCGCGCCGCGCACTTCCGGCGTGTTCGCCCATTTCAGGATCAATTCGGCGAGCAACAACCGCCGTTCAAGCGACGGCAGCGCTTCCGGTAGTCGCAGCGCGTCTTCGGCCAACTGCGCGGTGGCGGCTTCCGCGAAGGCGATCTCGTCTTCGTCGATGTCGCCGAGCGGCACGATGCGCGGCAGGATGGCGGCATCGTCCTTCAACGCATCGAGGAAGGCCTCGCGCGCCAGGCGGCAGGCGCGCCGCGTCGGCAGATAGAGCGTCGCGCGCGCGAGCTCGAGCGGGTCGTTGCTGGCCGGAAAGCCCTCAACCAGCTTGCCCGCGCGCAAGGCATTAATCAGCACCGGCAGAAACGGTGCCGAGGCGGGAATGGTGAAGACATGGTGACGACTCGCCAGCATCAGGCCGAGCATACACGGTTACGATTGGGACGAGTCCCGGGCGCGCCCGGGATGGGCATCAGCCCGTGCTGGTGCGGATCGCATCCTCGGCCGCGGCGATCGCCTGCGGGGTGCCGACATGCATCCACAGGCCTTCCAGCCGCAGGCCGCGCAAGCGGCCTTGCTCGGCGGCGCGGTTGAACAGGTCGGTGAGCGGGAATTCACCGTCGGGCGCGCCGTCAAACAGCGCGGGCGACAGAATGGCGGCGCCGGCATAGACGAAGGGCACCACCTCGCGCTCGCCGCGTTTGCGCAAACTGCCGTCCGGCGTCATGGCGTAATCGCCGCGCCCGGAATAGCCGATGCTGCCGGCGGCGGGCGCGAGCAAGAGCAGCGCGTCCATGCTGCGCGCGTCGAAGGCTTCCGCCAGCCGCGCCAGGTTTGGCTTCACGCCGTCGATCCAGATGGTGTCGGCATTGATCAGGTAGAACGGCGTGCCGCCCAGTTGCGGCAGCGCCTTCTTGATGCCGCCGCCGGTGCCGAGCAGAAGCCCGCGCTCGTCCGACAGCACGATCTGCGGGCGCCTGCGGTCGGCGAGATGCTGCTGCATCTTGTCCGCCAGGTGATGGATGTTGACCACGGCGCGCTCGACGCCGGCATCGCTGAGCCGGTCGAGCACATGGTCGATCAGCGCTTTGTCCGCGACCGGCACCAGCGGCTTCGGCAGCGTATTGGTGTGCGGGCGCATGCGTATGCCCAAGCCGGCAGCAAGAACCATGGCGGTACGGGGATGGTCAGTCATGCTTGTTCTTTTTTTCAGATCGATTTCAGCGCCGGCACGTGGGCGTCGTACCAGGCCTTGAGCGGGGCGAGGGAGGGATGCGCCAGCGCGCGTTGGAGGTAGGCCCATACGCGCGGGATGTGACGCAAATATTGCGGCTTGCCGTCACGCCTATCGAGCCGCGCGAAGATGCCGAGGACTTTGGAAGCGCGTTGGGCGCACAGCGTCGCGTAGGCTTGCACGAAAGCCGGCGCATCGAAGCCGGCATCGGCGGCTAGGCGCGCACGTGTGTAGCGCGACAAGAGCGTGATCTCCATCATCTCTGGCACGGTGACGCGCGCATCATGCAGGAGCGAGGCGAGGTCGTAGGCTGCCGGCCCCATCAGCGCATCCTGGAAATCGAGCAGACCGAGCCGCGCCACGCCTTCGCGCTCCGGCAGCCATAAGAGATTGGGCGAATGATAGTCGCGCAACACCCAGGTCGGCTTGGTCTTGAGTACCGGCTGCAAAGCCTCGCGCCAGAGCGTGCCATAATTGTCGCGCGCTTCGGCAGAAAGTTCGACGCCGAGCTTGGGCAGGAGCCAGTCCGGCAACAGTTCGACCTCGATCAGGAAGGCATCGAGGTCATAGCGCGGCAACCGGTACTCGATGCCGAGTTTGACCGGCACGGCGTCCGGCAGGTCCTGGGTGTGCAGGGCGACCAGCAGGTCGGTTGCGACTTCATAGCGCGTTTCGATGGGTGCCGGCGGATCGCCCGCCACTACGCCCTCGTCGCCGAGGTCTTCGAGCACCGCCAGACCGAGCGCGTAATCGGCGGCGAACACGTCAGGCGCCGACAGCCCGCGCGCGCGTAGCGCGCCGGCCATGGCGAGGAACGGAGTCACGTCCTCGGCCAGATGCGCAATGGCGCTATAGGGCTTGCCGTTGCGCACCGCCGGGCCGTCCGGCCGCCGCGGTGAATTCATCAGGATGTAGTTGGTGCCCTGCAGCGTCAGCCGTTCATACGAGCGGGTGGAGGCATCGCCCTGGATGCGCCGCCGCGTGGCCTCACCGAAGCCGGCGCGGGCGAGGAAACGGCGGATGGCATCGATACGCTCGACCCGGGCGGCGAGCGCGCCATAGCCGGTGACGCGGACATTGCGGAAATTCGGCCCCTGCTGCGGCGACAGTTTGAGGGCGACGTCGATGCGGTCGGCGGGCAGATCGCCGGCGGCCCGGTCGGGCCATTCCAGCAGCATCACCGAGCCGGCGGCGAGATCGTCGAGGCCAAGCTCGGCGAGCTCGGACGGCCCCGACAGCCGGTAGAGATCGGCATGCACCAAGGTGAAGCGGGGCAGCTCATAGCTCTGCAGCAGGGTGAAGGTCGGACTCGGCACCTCGACGGTTTCGTCGCCGGCGAAATGGCGGATCATGGCGCGGGCGAAGGTGGTCTTGCCGGCACCGAGATCGCCCGACAGGGTGATCAGATCGCCCGGCTCGATCAGCCCGGCGATATCGGCCATCAGGCGGCGCGTGCCTTCCTCGTCGGCGAGCGCCGCCACAAAGCTGTAACCGCGGTCGGTGGAAGGGCTCATCGAATCAATCAGCCTGAGGGCTGTCGGCCTTATACACGGTCGTCGGCCCTGTTTGACTCTCTCCGGCGGGGCGGCGAGACGGGTGAGGCTATGCTGCGGCGGCTCTAGAATCGCCTCAGCTTGACCTCACCCGCCCTCCTCGCTGCGCACGGAAGACCTTTGAGCTAGGCTGCGCTCCGTTTGCGCGGCTGCTCGAGCGGGAACACGCAGGTGACGGTGGTGCCGGCACCGGGCGTGGAATCGATCGTGACCGTGCCGCCATGCAGCTCGACGAAGGAGCGCACCAGCGACAGTCCCAGCCCCGGCCCGCGATGCTGCGAGCCGCGCGGGTCGGTCTCGAACCAGTCGAACACCTTGTCCTTGCGCTCGGGCGGGATGCCGGGACCACGGTCGGTGACCGAGAACACGACCGCGTCCGCCTGGCGCTCGGCGGCCAGCGTGACGATCGCGTCCGGTGGCGAGAAGCCGACCGCATTGGACAACAGGTTGAACAGGATCTGGCGCAGCAGCCGCTCATCGGCGGCAAAGCTGCCAATGTCGGGCGCGACGCGGATATCGAGCGTGAGACGATCCTTGACCAGCCGATCCTGTACGCCCTCGGCGGCTGCCGCCATGCTGGCACGGATGTCGACCGGCGCCAGATTGAGCGTCATGGCGCCGGCATCAATGGTGGCGAGATCGAGGATATTGTTGATGATGGCGAGCAGCGCATTGGTCGAGGTCGTGATGTAGCCGAGATATTCGCGCTGCTTGTCGGTGAGTGGACCGAAACTGGTGTCGTTCAACAGATTGGCAAAGCCGATAATGTTGGTGAGCGGCGAGCGCAACTCGTAGGAAACGTGGTGCACGAACTCGATCTTGATACCGTCGGCCGTCTCCAGCGCCTCGTTCTTCTCGCGTAGCGCGCGCTCGACATTCACGCTGTCGCTGACGTCCTGGAACGTGACCAGCGTGGCGCCGTCCGGCAGCGGCATGGTGGTCAGGTCGATGACCATGCCATCGCGCCGCTCGATGCGGGCGGCGACCGGCTCGCGGTCGTCGATGGTGGTCACTGCGGCGCGCAACTGACGCCACACGGCGCCGTCGTCATGCTGGGCCTGGCACCAGGCGGAGACTTGTTCGATGTGCGGATGCTGGTCGAGCGTCTCGGTTTGGAGCTTCCACATGCGCTGGAAGGCCGGATTGTGCAGGCGCACGCGGCCGTCCGAGCCGAACACCGCCACCGCTTCCGCCAAGTGATCGAGCGTCTCGCTCTGCACCTTGATCAGCGCCTCGTAGCGGCGGTCGAGGTCGAGCCGCTCGGTGACGTCGTCATAAAGATAGGTGACGCCGCCTTCCGGATTGGGCGTTGTGACGACGCGCAATGTGCGCCCGTCCGGCAGATGCCACATGTGCTCTTGCGGCTCGGAAGCGGTGTAGCCCTCGTAGAGCTGCTGCTTCCATTGGCGGAAATCGCGCTCCTCCGGCAGCTTGCGGGCGGTGCGTAGCGTATCGAGCACGGAGGCGTCGGTCGGCGTCTGGTCGAGGAAGCTCGCGTCGAGTTCGAACAACGAGCGGAAGGCGGTGTTGTAGAAGGTCAGTTTGCGATCGACATTGAAGACCGCGACGCCGGTGGCGAGCTGATCGAGTACCCGGCGATGTGCTTCGCTCAAGCGGGCGAGCTCGGTCCGCATCGCTTCCGCTTCGGTGCGATCGATCGCCATGCCGGCACTGCCGTTGGTGCTCGGTGCCTCGACCACATCGAAGATGTGGCGGGTGCCGGCGACGATCGCCGGCAGTCGCGCGGCATAGGGCTTGGCGGTCGCGCGCGCCTGCGCCACCTGCTCGCGCGCCGGGCTGTCGAGCAATTCCAGTTCGCGCGCGATTGCATCGGTGGAGTCGGTTGCTTCCACCGCGCGCGCATAAGCCGCGTTTACGAAGATCAGATGTCCGTTCTCGTCGCGTGCCCAGACCGGCGCCGGCAGCGCATCAAACAGTGTCGTCAGCGTGCCGAGATCGGCGGCCAGCCGGTCGTTGTGGGCCTTCAGATCGGCCAGCTCCTGCTCGACGCCGCTGATATCGCGCAGCCGCAGCACCGCGCGCCCGGCCACTGCGCGCCCCTCGGCCTCGAGCGGCCGGCCGGCCGCGCTGGTAAGTGTCATGGAGAAACCGCGGCCCTCGCCGCGCAGCATTTCGACCGCCCGCTCCAGGGGCTGCGCGGCCGCCGGGTGAAGCCAGCTGCCGAAAGCGAGCACGCGCTCGGGCTGGTCGCCCGGCACGAACAAGGCGCTGTCGCCGAAAATGTCGGGCTGATCGGAGCCCGCCGCCCATTCCACCAGCACCTGCGGCTCAGACAAGAGCAGCGCCTTCAGCCGGTCGATCTCGGTATGCAGTTCCATCGCCTCAGCGCGCGAAAGCGTGGTGATGCTGGCGGCGCGGCGTCGCGCGCGCAGCAAGGCGAGCGTGGCGAGCAGCCCGAAGCAGATGAGACTGAGCGTGAGCGTCAAGCTCGCGATATTGGCGTTGCCGGCTTTGGCGACGGCCTGCTGCACGGCGTCAACCAAGCCATGCGCGGAGGCCGCCCCGGCTGGTGCCGGTACGCCAAGCGTAAGCGCAAGATTTGCGGTGACGAAGACGGCGAGCATACGACCTCGCCGCGGCCGAGAACGCTGCCTCTCGTTCGCCGTCCGGATTGTCTCCGGCATTCAGGCTTGCCCCAGGATTTGCCGACGGCGTCCGCCACGCCGACTGCGAATCATTGGACTTTACTCCCAAGAGGAATCGCGCCGAAAGAGTCCAGACCGTGAACGTGATGTCGCCTTCGATGTGAGATGCAGGCGCGCGCCCCGGCTTGTCCTGACGAGGGTCAGGTGCGGCGATACGTCGATCGCGGGGATGGCGTCCTGCGCTGTTTGGATTGGACGCGCCTAATCCAGCGCTTCGGCCTGTTGCATCAGGTCCGTAATGGTGATCTCGCTGAGGGCGATCGAGAACGTGCGCTCGGCTTCGATCAGCGCATTGCGCACCACTTCCTTGACCAGACGCGAGCAGGGCAGATCCGCTTGTGCTTCGGCGTCCTCGGCCGCGCGGGCCGCCCGCAAGATGGCGTCGGCGGTTATTTCGCAATGCTCGCGGGCCAGCTCATAGCCCCCATGCGGCCCGCGAATGCCCCGCAAGATGCCGTCATGGACCAGCGCCTGCAGCACGGGCTCGAGATGGCGGGGAGGCAGGTTGTGGCGGGCAGCGAGCGCCTTCGCCGAGACGGGGCGCGTCTGCGCATTGACCGCAACGTCAATTACGGCGGCAATGGCAAGAATACCCTTGCGGGAGACCAGCGGCATGACCAACACCGGCTTCAATGCAATGGGGAGGTAATAGGCTACAGCGCCGCCGTCGTCCAGCACAAAACTGTATCTTTATGCTTCAACTCCCAGTCGACCCAAAGCCGCCAAACCCGCGGTCGGTCGGGTCCAATATCGCAACTTCAAAGAGTTCAGCGCGCGCAACTGACGCGATTACCATTTGAGCGATGCGCATACCGCGGGTGATCGTCACAGGTTCACTGCCCAGATTGACCAGCAGCACTTTGATCTCACCGCGGTAATCGGCGTCGACCGTCCCAGGTGAGTTGAGCACCGTCAGGCCGTGGCGCACGGCGAGGCCGGAGCGTGGCCGCACTTGCGCCTCGAAGCCGGCGGGCAGCGCGATGGCGATACCGGTGGGAATGAGCTCGCGCCCGCCGGGTGCGATGGCGAGCGGCGCGTCGTCCGCCACCGCGGCAAGCAGATCGAGGCCGGCGGCGTGCGTGCTCTGATAGGACGGCAGCGGCAAGTCCTCGCCGTGCGGCAGGCGCTGGATGCGGACTTCAGTCGGAATCTGGGCGGGTTCTTTCGAGCGGATTTTTAGATTTGTTGCCATCGCTGTCGGGCCCTGTCGCGTTGCAACAGAGCCTAGCCCGCGTGTCTGGAAAGCAGAACACGCCAACAACGATTATCCTCGGTAATTTAACGCGGGGTTATTTCGAAAGCGCCGCGCCGATGCGCGCGATCAGCATGGCGGCAACATCCTCCTTGCTCTGCGGCGGCCAGGGCTCGACGCCATCGGCGCTTACCAGTTCGATGGTGTTGCGGTCGCCGCCCATGATGCCGGTCTGCGGCGAGACGTCGTTGGCGAGGATCCAGTCGCAGCCCTTGCGCGCGAGCTTGGCCTTGGCATTGGCGATGACGTTTTCGGTCTCGGCGGCAAAGCCGATCACCAGTTGCGGCCGTTGCGTGCGGCGATGCGCGATAGTCGAGAGGATGTCGGGGTTTTCCACCAGTGACAGCGCAGGGGTCGTTTGACCCGCGGTTTTCTTGAGTTTTTGCACGCCCGCATTGGCCACTCGCCAATCGGCGACCGCGGCGGCGAAAATCGCCACATCCGCCGGCAACGCGCGCTCGACCGCAGTCAGCATGTCGCGCGCGCTTTCGACATGGATCGTCTTCACGCCGATTGGATCGGGCAGGTTCACCGGACCGCTGACCAATGTCACGTCGGCGCCGGCGGCGGCAGCAGCAGCGGCAATGGCATGGCCTTGCTTGCCGGATGAGCGGTTGGCGATATAGCGCACCGGATCGATCGGCTCATGGGTCGGTCCGGAGGTGATCAACACATGCTTGCCGGTGAGCGGCAGCGGCGCGAGATGCGCGGCGAGTAGCTTGTCCACTGCCGCGGCAATTTCGAGCGGCTCGGCCATACGGCCCTTACCGCTTTCACGCGCCTCCGCCATCTCGCCTTCGTTGGGTCCGACGAGCTTGATACCGTCGGCGACGAGCTGTGCCAGATTGCGTTGCGTCGCCTTGTGCGCCCACATCGCCGGGTTCATCGCCGGCGCCAGCAGGATCGGCGCCTTGGTTGCGAGCAGCACGGCGGTGGCGAGATCGTCGGCATGGCCGCCGGCCATCTTGGCCATCAGATCGGCGGTGGCCGGTGCCACCACGATGAGGTCGGTCTCGCGCGCCAGCCGGATGTGGCCGACATCGAATTCATGCGCCGGATCGAACAGGTCGGTGAACACGCGCGAGCCGACAAGGGCGCCGGCCGCCAGCGGGGTGACGAAATGCTCGGCCGCCTTGGTCATGATGCAACGCACGGCGAGCCCGCGTTCCTTCAGCCGGCGGATCAGATCGAGCGACTTGTAGGCAGCAATGCCGCCAGAGATGATCAGCAGCACGCGCTTGGTCGTGGCTGCTGCGGGCGCCGTCTCGGCCGGCGTCGGCGGGCTGACCGGCGCGGGCTGCGCGGGGCCGGGTTCTTCAGCGGCCTCGCGCAGGATGGTGCGCACCTCGTCCTCGACCGAGCGGCCGTTCTTGGCGGCGCGCAGGCGCAGGAGCTGCTTCAAGCGCTCGTCGAGCTGCCGGACGGTGAGCGAGGCCATGCGGGAAAATCCTTTAACGTAAGGCGCTTAGTATAGCGTTGATCGCATTGCAATCAATGCAATCATTACCCCTTTGACCGATGCCCGTCGAGCCGCCTTGACGGGGCGGCCGGTCTTATGTATTTAACCGATCAGTTATTTAACTAAATGGTTCAATATAACATGCCAGACGTCGACGCGCTCTCCGCCACCTTCGCCGCGCTGGCCGATCCGACCCGGCGCGCCATCCTGGCGCGGCTCGCCAGCGGCGAGACCTCGGTGTCGAAGCTGGCCGAGCCGTTCGACATCAGCCTGCCGGCCGTCTCCAAGCATCTCAAAGTGCTCGAGCGCGCCGGGCTGATCGCGCGCAGCCGCGACGCGCAGATGCGGCCCTGCCGCATCGAGCCGCAGGCGCTCAAGACCGTCGATGACTGGCTCGCGGAATACCGCCGGCTGTGGGAGCAACGGCTCGACCGGCTCGACGATTATCTGAAGACACTGCAGGCGCAGGAAAAACAAACCGCCAAGCCGGCATCGAAATCCAGGGAGAAGAAAAGTGGCCGCAGCAAACAACCTCGATCTTGAATCCGATCCGCGCGCCATCATCGGCATGCGTGTGTTCGACGCGCCGCGTGCGCTGGTGTTCGCCTGTTTCACCGATCCGCAGCATCTGGCGCAATGGTGGGGCCCGAACGGCTTCAGCCTGACCACCCATAGTTTCGACTTCCGGCCCGGCGGCGTCTGGCGCTTCGTCATGCACGGGCCGGACGGCCGCGATTACCAGAACCGCGTCACCTATGACGAGATCGTGCCGCCCGCGCGCATCGTCTATCGCCATGGCGGCGGCGACGATGTCGAACCGGTGCAGTTCAGCACAACGATCACCTTCGAGGATGTCGGCGGCGGCCGCACGCGTCTCACCTGGCGCGGCGTCTTCCCGTCGGCGGAAGAGCGCGCGCGTGTGATCAAGGAATACGGCGCCGACACGGGGCTGGTGCAGACCATGGCGCGGCTCGATGGCTATGTCGCCGCCCAGGCTGCGGCGCAACAACAGCAGCAGCAATGATGGCCCACCGTCAGGTCAGCGCGCGCAAGGCCGCGCGTAACTTGTCCGGGCTCAGCGCCGCCAGCTGCCGGTCGAGCGCCGCGTGGCTCTCTTTCCAGATCGGGAAGGCCTTGCCAAGCAATGCACGGCCGGCCGCGGTGATGGCGAGCCGCCGGCTGCGACGGTCTTCCTTGTCGACCGTTATCTTCACCAGTCCGCGCCGTTCCAGCGGCTTGAGCGCGGCGGTCAGCGTGGTGCGATCCATGGCGAGCAACGCGGCGACGCTGCCGAGCGTAGGCGGCTGCGGCCGGTTGAGCGACATCAGAAGCGAAAACTGGCCGTTGGTCAGATCGAGCGGGCGCAGCGCCTCGTCGAAGCGGCGCGCCAGCGCGCGGGCGGCCCGCTGCGCATGCAGGCAGAGGCAGGTGTCGCGCACGACCGGCGTGAGTTCGAACGGCAGGGCTGCGACCTTTGACATAGGTCAAATATGTTGATATCAACTTAATTGTCAAGGATCGACCCGGCCGGCTCGCGCGTTGTCCCCCGCGGATTGCGCCACGGGTCAGAAAAAACCGGCGCCGGTTACCACCACGGGAGAACGACATGAATATTCAGCCTTATCTGACTTTCAGCGGCCGCTGCGAAGAGGCGATCGCATTCTACCAGCAGGCGCTCGGCGCCGAAGTCGCCATGCTGCTGCGCTGGAAGGACTGTCCCGACAGATCCATGTGCGCGGCGGACAATGCGGACAGGGTCATGCATGCGAGCCTGCGCATCGGCGACGCGACCATGATGATGTCCGACGGGCCCAAAGACGCGCCATTGGACTTCAAGGGTTTCACGCTCTCGCTCGACGCCAAGGACGAAGGCGACGCCAACCGGCTGTTCAATGCGCTCGCCGCCGGCGGCAGCGTCACCATGCCGCTGGGCAAGACGTTCTTTTCGCCGTGCTTCGGCATGTGCGCCGACAAATTCGGCGTGCACTGGATGATCATCGTCCCGTAAACGCTGCCAGAAACAACCGACAGGGAGAACCGACATCATGGCCGGCGAATTCGTCATCGCGCGCGTGTTCGACGCGCCGCGCGATCTGCTCTGGCGGTGCTTCACCGAGGTGGAGCGCATGAAACAATGGTGGGGCCCGAAGGGCTTCACCGTCATCGCCGCGACCATGGATCTGCGCGTCGGCGGCACCTACCACTACGGCATGAAGGCGCCGGACGGCGCCGTCATGTGGGGCAAGTTCCTCTTCCGCGAGATCGTGCCCGGCGAGCGCCTGGTGTTCGTCAATCACTTCTCGGACGAAACCGGCGGCGTGACGCGGCATCCGATGGCACCGACCTGGCCGCTCAAGTTGCTCTCGACCTTCAGCTTCGCGAATGCGCCCGGCGGCAAGACCCAATTCACCGTGCGCTGGCAGACGCTCGACGCTACGCCGGAAGAGCAGGCGACCTTCGACAGCGACCAGTCGCGCGTCAGCATGACAAACGGCTGGACCGGCACCATGGACCAGCTCGACGCCTATCTGGCCAAAGCGAAACAGGGAGCGTGAAAGGAAACAGCATGACGATCGCCCGGCACATGATCACGCCCTGCCTGTGGTTCGACGATCAGGCCGAGCAGGCGGCCAATCTCTACTGCGCAGTGTTTCCGAACTCCAAGATCACTGCGATCAGCCGCTACCCGGACGCCGGGCAGGAGATTCACAAGAGGCCGGCAGGCTCGGTGATGGTGGTTGCCTTCGAGCTCGACGGCCAGCCGTTCACCGCCCTCAACGGTGGCCCGACCTTCACGTTCGACGAGGCGGTGTCGTTTCACGTCATGTGCGATACCCAAGCCGATGTCGACTACTACTGGAACGCGCTGATTCAAAATGGCGGCCAGGAAGGCCCCTGCGGCTGGCTGAAGGACAAGTTCGGGCTGTCCTGGCAGGTCGTGCCGAGCGCCATCCCCCGCATGATGGCCGACCCGGACAGCCGCAAATCGGCGCGCGTCAGGAATGCCTTCATGAAAATGAAAAAGCTCGATCTTGCGACCATCGAGCGCGCCTATGCCGGGCAAGTTTGAGGGACAACACACGCATGAACAAACCGGCGCAATTCGGCGAGCAAACCATCACTCTCACCCGCGTTTACGACGCGCCGCGCGACCTGGTTTGGTGCGCCTGGACCGACCCTAAGCATCTGGCGCACTGGTTCGGGCCGCGCGGCTTCACCAGCTCGGTGCCCGAACTGGATGTGCGCGTCGGCGGCGCCTTGCGCATCGTCATGCACGGACCTGACGGCAACGACTATCCGATGAAGGGCGAGTTCCGCGAGGTGGTGCCGCCCGAACGCCTTGTGTTCAGCAACATCGCCATCGACAAGGACGGCAATCATCTGCTGGAAGGCGAGACCACCGTCATTCTTTCGGAGCAGGACGGCAAGACCAGGCTGACCCTGCATACGCGTGCGGTCGGCCTCGTTCCGATCGCGCCGCAGATGCTGGCCGGCATGGAAGCGGGCTGGCGCCAGAGCCTCGATAAGCTGGATGAACTGGTGCGCGGCTGAGCGCCACTCACCAGACGAGCCAGGCGATCCAGGCCAAGAGCGCCGCGATCACCCACAGCGCCGTTACGGTGCCGCGATTGCGGCGCGCCTCCGCCCGGCCGATGGCCTCGACCGTTCCCGGCGACAGCACCAGGCCGTGGCGGGTGGCCTCATCGATCTGGTCGAACAGCGTGCCGGTGCGGCTCAGCAGTGCCGGCACCTCGCCGAGGAATTTGCCGATTACGCCGGCGCCTTGCGCCACGTCTTCCAGCTTGCCCAGGGGGCCGAGATTGCGGGCGATCCATTCGCGCACCACGGGGTCAGCGGTCTTCCACATGTCGAGCCGCGGATCGAGCGCGCGCGCCACGCCCTCCACCACCACCATGGTTTTCTGCAGCAGCAGCAGCTCCGGCCGCGTGCGCATGTCGAACAAAGCGGTGACCTCGAACAGCAAGGTCAGCAGCTTGGCCATGGAAATGTCTTCGGCGGTGCGATTGTGGATCGGCTCGCCGATGGCGCGCACCGCCTGCGCGAAGCTTTCCACTGAGTGATGGTGCGGCACGTAACCGGCGTCAAAATGGATCTGCGCCGTGCGCATGTAATCGCGGGTGATGAAGCCGAACAGGATTTCGGCGAGGAAGCGCCGCTCCTTGGGGCCGAGCCGGCCCATGATGCCGAAGTCGACCGCAACCAGCTTGCCGTCGTCGTCGACGAACAGATTGCCGGGATGCATGTCGGCGTGGAAGAAGCCGTCGCGCAGCGCCTGGCGCAGGAAGCTCTGGATCACGGTGCGGCCTAGTCCCGGCAGGTCGAAGCCCTTGGCGGCGAGCGTGGCGCGGTCGTTGAGCTTGGTGCCGTCGATCCATTCCAGCGTCAGCACTTCGCGCGCGGTGCGGTCCCAGTCGACCGTCGGCACGCGGAACCCGGGATCGTCGCGGGTATTCTGCGCCATCTCGGAAGCAGCGGCCGCTTCCAGGCGAAAATCCATCTCGATGGCCACCGAGCGATCGAGCGTCGCCACCACTTCGGTAAGCCGCAGCCTTTGCGCCTCTGGCGACATTTCCTCGGCCTTGCGAGCAACGAAGTAGAAAGCGTTGAGATCGGTCTTGAGGCGGCCTTCGATGCCGGGGCGCAGCACCTTCACTGCCACCGGCTTGCGAGTGCCGTCCTCCAGCTCCACCTCGGCGCGGTGCACCTGCGCGATCGAAGCGGCGGCGACCGCCGGGCCGAAGCTGGCATAGACTTCCTTGACCGGCTTGCCGAGCGCGGCGGCGATGGCGGCCTCCGCCACGTCGTGCGGGAATGGCGGCAGGCTATCCTGCAAGCTTTCAAGATCGAGCGCGATCGCGGTGCCGACCACGTCGGGACGGGTGGCGAGAAACTGGCCGAGCTTGACATAGGTCGGCCCCAGCCGGGTGAGCGCGGCGGAGAGGCGGCTCGAGCTTTCGCCGGCGCTGCGGCGTTCAATGAGGCGCAACAGCGCGATCATCCATTTCGCCGGGGGCGGCAGCGGCCGCGTATCGACCAGCGCGAACACGCCTTCGCGCGCGAACACGAAGCCGACGCGGGCGAGCCGCATGAGATGGGGAATGGCGGAGATCAAGTGAACGGCTCCGCCGTCGCGAATACAACAAACATCACAACTTCCAGCCCGAATGTAGCGCCACCACGCCGCCGGTCATCGCCCGGTAGCTGACGCGGCGGAAGCCGGCCTCTTCCATCATGCGGACAAAAACCTTGGGCTTGGGAAACTTGCGGATCGATTCGACCAGGTACTGATAGGACTCGCGGTTGCGCGCGACTACTTGGCCGATGCGCGGGATCACGTTGAACGAATACAGCTCGTACAGCGCGTCGAGCCCCGGCACGTCCACCGTGGAAAATTCCAGGCAGAGGAAATGGCCGCCGCGCTTGAGCACGCGATGGGCCTCGCTCAGCGCGCGCGGAATGCGCGGCACGTTGCGGATGCCGAATGCGATGGTGACGCAGTCGAAGCTCTTGTCCGGGTAGGGCAGTTCTTCGGCATTGCCCTGCTCGAAGGTCACGCGGTCGTCGAGCCCGCGTTTGGCCGCGCGCTCGCCGCCGACCGCCAGCATCTCGGCATTGATGTCGCAGACGGTGACGCGGGTGCCGTCGCCGCCGGCCTCCACCACGCGGAAGGCGATGTCGCCGGTGCCGCCGGCCAGGTCGAGCAGGGCGAAGGGGCGGTCCGATTTCGGCGGATGCACCGCCGAGAGCAGCGCGTCCTTCCAGGCCCGGTGCAGCCCGCCCGACATCAGGTCGTTCATCAGGTCGTAGCGCCGCGCCACCGAATGGAATACGTCGTCGACCATCCCCTGTTTTTCGTCCAGGGGGACGGTCTCGTAGCCGAAATGGGTCTCTTCGCGGGTTTCTTTGCCGGTCTGGGCCATCGCCAATTGTCCTTGTCGGGCAGGACCATAGCGCGACGACACGGGCGGCGCTATGTGTTCTCGTATCCCGGGCGCAGCGCGGCACGCAGTGCTGCGCCGCAGATCCCGGACCGTACGACGCTTCGAGTGCGTGACGGTCCCGGATCTGCGACGCACCGCTTACGCGCTGCGCTGCGTCCGGGACAAGAGAATTCGCGGGATAACGAGATTAACCAATGCCCGAACTTCCTGAAGTCGAAACGGTACGCCGGGGCTTGGCCCCCGCGATGGAGGGCGCGCGCTTCCTGAAAGTCGAAGTGCGCCAGCGCAAGCTGCGCTGGCCGCTGCCCAAGGACTTCGAGAAGCGCCTGGAAGGCCAGACGGTCGAAGGCTTGGGGCGGCGGGCGAAATATCTGCTGGCCGACCTGTCGTCCGGCGAGGTGCTGCTGATGCATCTCGGCATGTCGGGCTCGTTCCGCATCGGCAAGGACGCCAAGCCTGGCGTCTACTATCACGAGCGCTCGAAGAGCACCGCACACGACCATGTCGTGTTTCACATGTCGAACGGCGCCACTGTCACCTTCAACGACCCGCGTCGATTTGGTTCGATGAAGCTGGTGCCGCGCGCCAAGCTCGATGCCGAGCCGTTGCTGCGCGCACTCGGTCCCGAACCTCTGGGCAACGAATTCGATGCGGCGATGCTGGCCGAGGCTTGCGCCGGCAAAAAGACCTCGCTCAAGGCCGCGCTCAGCGACCAGCGCGTGGTCGCCGGCCTCGGCAACATCTATGTCTGCGAGGCGCTGTTCCGCGCGCGGCTGTCGCCGAAACGGCAGGCTTCCACCATCGCCGACCGCAACGGCAAGCCGAACGAGCGGGCCAAGGCGCTGGTCGAAGCCATCCGGGCCGTGCTCAACGATGCCATTAAGGCCGGCGGCTCAAGCTTGCGCGACCACCGCCGCACCGACGGCTCGCTCGGCGATTTCCAGCACAATTTCCAGGTCTACGACCGCGAGGGCGAGCCCTGTCCCCACTGCAAGGGCAAGATCAAGCGCATCGTGCAGACCGGGCGCTCGACCTTCTATTGTCCGGCGTGCCAAAAATAGCCCAGTCCACCGGGAGACCGCCATGAGTTACGAAAATATCATCGTCGAAACCAAAGGCCGGGTCGGCATCATCCGGCTCAACCGTCCGCAGGCGCTCAATGCGCTCAATAGCGCGCTGATGAAAGAGCTGGCACAGGCAATTGCTGCTCATGACGCGGACGATGCCGTTGGCTGTCTGCTGATCACCGGCAACGACAAGGCCTTTGCGGCCGGCGCCGACATCAAGGAGATGGCGGACAAGCCCTTCATCGATGCCTATCTCGGCAATTTCGCCTACGCCTGGGACTGCGCCGCGCATGCGCGCAAGCCGATCGTGGCGGCGGTGGCGGGCTTTGCGCTCGGCGGCGGCTGCGAGCTCGCCATGCATTGCGACCTTATCATCGCCGCCGACAACGCCAAATTCGGCCAGCCCGAGATCAAGATCGGGGTCATCCCCGGTATCGGCGGCACGCAGCGGCTCACCCGTGCGATCGGCAAGGCCAAGGCCATGGAGATGATCCTCACCGGCCGCATGATGGACGCCGCGGAGGCGGAGCGCTCCGGCCTGGTAGCGCGCGTGGTGCCGGCGGCGAGCCTGATGGAGGAAGCGATGAAGGTCGCTGGCACCATCGCCGATCTGTCGCTGCCTTCGGTGATGGCGGCCAAGGAGGCTGTCAACCGCGCCTTCGAGACATCGCTTGCCGAGGGCGTGAACTTCGAGCGGCGCATCTTCCATTCGCTGTTTGCCACCGCGGATCAGAAAGAGGGCATGAAGGCCTTCGTGGAGAAGCGCAAACCGGCGTGGACGAATAAGTAGTCACTTCCTGACGCAGATCACCCGCACCACCGCATCGCGCGCTTCGTCCGCAGGTGTTTTTGCCTGCGGTACGTGATGCTCTACTAGGAAATCGCGTATCGTCGCCGCGCCCACCAGCCACACCGGCGGCGCCATCGGAGCATTGCTGGCGATGACAGCGTTGCGCGTCGCCATCATGCCGAGCACGTGGCCTTGCGGATCGAGTGCGGCGGCACCCGAATAGCCGGCGACCGGCATCGGCTGGCGCAATTCGATGGCTGTGCCCGATAGCTGCGCCTTGACACTGGCCAGTCTCTCGCGGCCGTCCTGCTCCTTGGGGTCGGGAATTCCGATCAGCGTCAGTTCGGCTGCTTTCGGCGCGGTTGCCGCAAAGCTGATCGCCGAGAGCTTGTGCTGGCCATAGACCCTGAGCAAGGCCAGCCCGTCGGCGCGATCCATGGCCACGCGGTCGGCATTGCCGAGGCCGGGCACCACGATCACCTGGCAGCCATCAGTCACTTTGCGCGTGGTGACGATATAACCGTCACCGCTCGCGACCAGGCCGGTGCCGTATTCCACCGACTTCACCAACGCCGCGAACGGAGCGCTGCGTTCGGGGAAAGGCGCAAAAGCGCTCGCCATCGCCACCATCACCGGCGCGACGATGCCTTCCATCGCCTGGTCGTACAGCATGGTGAAGCCGCGGATTTCGCCCTCGCGCATCTGGGCGCGCACCGAGAAATATTTGAGGCCCTGCATGCCGCTGATGAAGAAATCGCTGTCATGCAGCACGCTGCGGTCGATTTTGCGCGTCGCCGGTGTGCGCTTTTCCCGCTCGAACAGATCGGACAGTTTCAGGCCGGGTTCCTTGAAGCGGAAGGTCTCGACTTGAATCTCGCCATGGGCGGAAGACCAACGCGTGCCGCGCGCGGCGTCCTGCGCATGCGGAACCAACTTGGTCGGCAAGCCGATGCGGATGCCGGTCGCGGGGTCGACCACCACGCTCCAGCCGAATTCGTCCTCGTGGTCATGCGCGGCGGCAATCAGCGCGCCGCGCTGCGCCGGTGTGAGCTCGCCGGTGATCTTGGCCTTGTGGCGCTTCTGGAAATTCTTCACCGCTGCGACTAGCGGGTCCTCGCCTTTGGCGGCGCCGGCAAAGTCGCCGGCCCAGATCAGCGCCGCCTGGATCTTGCGCCGCTCGTCGGCTGAAATCGTCGGGACGGGGGCGGTCGGCGGGATCGATGCCAATTGTATCCCGCCGGATTTTGGTTGCGGCGCTGGCGTGCTGGCAACGGTTGCGGTTTTGGCGAGGGGGTTCGGCTGCGGGAGTGGAACTTTATGGGTGACCGGCGCGCGCTTGGCCTCTTGCTTTCGGAGCCCTCGGCGGGTGCGGGCATGATGGTGGGCGGCACGCGGCTTGGTGGCCGATTGGGCCGCCTTGGTGGGGGCGGTCGGCCTATCCCGCTCCGGCCGATAGGCATGCATGTCGTTTTGCGCCAGCGCCGTGCCGGCGGCAAAAAAGAGCATCAGCAGGAGCAGGCCCCAACGCATCGCATTAACGCCGCGCTAACCAAGATGTCCGGAACCTTAGCCCATCGCATTGGAGGCGCAAGCGGGCCTTGGCTTCTCGCTTAATGGGGCGGCCGGCGGTCCCCGCCCGCCCGTTCGAGGCCTGGTTCGCGGATCGACCTGCTTGGATGCTAAGATGAAGCGTGATGCTCGACCGCCAAGAACTCGAACGCTATGCCCGCCACATCGTGCTGCGCGAAGTGGGCGGTCCCGGCCAAGCCAAGCTGAAGGCCGCGCGCGTGCTGGTCATCGGCGCCGGCGGGCTGGGTGCGCCGGTGCTGCTCTACCTCGCTGCCGCCGGTATAGGCACGCTCGGGGTCATCGACGACGATGCCGTCTCGCTGTCCAACCTGCAGCGGCAAGTCATCTTTAGCACTGACGATATCGGCCAGCCGAAAGCGGCGCGCGCGGGCGAGGCGATCACGCGGCTCAATCCGCATGTGAAAGTCGAGGCGCATGACGCACGGCTGACCGCGGCCAATGCGCTCGATCTGATCGCGCGCTACGATTTGGTTGCCGACGGCTCCGACAATTTCGCCACGCGCTATCTCGTTTCCGACGCCTGCTATCTGGCGAAGAAACCGTTGGTCACTGCGACACTTCACACATTCGACGGTTCGCTCACCTCGATCCGTGCGCACGAGACGGGTGCGGACGGCAAGCGCAACCCGACCTACCGCTGTCTGTTTCCGGAACCGCCGCCGGCCGGCTCGATCCCGGCTTGCGCGGAAGCCGGCATCCTTGGCGCGCTGCCGGGCGTGCTCGGCTCATTGATGGCGCTGGAAGTGATCCGCGAGATCGTCGGTTTCGGCGAAGGCCTAGTCGGTAAGCTGCTGATGGTGGATGCGCGCGACATGCGCTTTGAGACGTTTCATTATGCGTGGGACGCGAACAATCCGTTGAGCGGCAACAATCCGGTAATCAAGGATTTATCGGTGCATCGCTGAGGACGGAATGCCGATTTTGCGGTAAAAGCTTGCCCCCGGGGACGACATCTAGGGGGATATACACACATGCTGAGGACGGTTATCGCCGCCGGGCTTTTAATAGCGGCGGTCAATACTGCGTTTGCCGCAAATCCCAACTTCTGCGCCAACTATGCACGCGCGGCGCTTAATCAGGTGCGCGTGGCGCGGCACACGCCACCCTGTATGTACGGCGCCAACGGCCCGCGCTGGTCGCCGTTTTATCGGGTTCATTTCAACTGGTGCCTGGGCGTCCCATGGCAGTTCGCCGCGCACGAACGCGCGATGCGGACTCGTTATCTGCGCTCCTGCCGCGGATTTTGAGCGGCGCTGAAACGACACGCGCGCAGCAAAAGCAAGCGAAATCCCGGATCTGCGGTGGATCGCCTCGCCGAGGGGTACGGTTCACCGCGTCCGGGACGCAAGGCGATTACAGCATCGAAGGAAGAACCAGATCCGGCGCGAAAGGCCCGCGCAAGCGCGGGCCGTCTTCATGCAGGAAAGGCCGCCGGTTGCGGCCTATAACATGGAGGGAAGGACTCGATCCGGCGGCCGGTGGCCGTCCATGAAGGTGCGGATGTTGATGATCACCTTCTCGCCCATGTCGATGCGGCCTTCCAGCGTGGCCGAGCCCATATGCGGCAAAAGCACCACCTTGCCGGCGCGCGCGAGCTTGACCAGCTTGGGGTTCACCGCCGGCTCGTGCTCGAACACGTCGAGGCCGGCGCCGGCAATCTGGCCGCCTTCGATTTGCCGCGCCATGGCGTTCTCGTCGATCACCTCGCCGCGCGAGGTATTGACGATATAGCTCTCCGGCCGCAGCAGCTTGAGACGGCGCGCCGAGAGCAGGTGATAGGTCGCCGGCGTGTGCGGGCAATTGACCGAGACAATGTCCATGCGGGCCAGCATCTGGTCGAGGCTTTCCCAATAGGTGGCGTCGAGCTCCTCCTCGATCTTGGGCGCGACCTTGCGGCGGTTGTGGTAGTGGATCTGCAGGCCGAAGGCGCGCGCGCGTCGCGCGACTGCCTGGCCGATGCGGCCCATGCCGATGATGCCGAGACGCTTGCCCCAGATGCGGTGGCCAAGCATCCAGGTCGGCGACCAGCCGGTCCATTCCGTCTCGGCGGTGAGCACCGCGGCGCCTTCCACCAGCCGGCGCGGCACCGCCAGGATCAGCGCCATGGTCATGTCGGCGGTGTCCTCGGTGAGTACGCCCGGCGTATTGGTGACCGTGATCCCGCGCTGGATGGCGGTGGTGACGTCGATATTGTCGACGCCATTGCCGAAATTCGCGATCAGCTTGAGTCGCTCGCCGGATTTACCGATCACCGAGGCATCGATGCGGTCGGTGACGGTGGGCACCAGTACATCGGCGCTCTGCACCGCGGCCTGGAGCTCGGCGTGGCTCATCGGCGTGTCGTCCGCATTGAGGCGGACTTCGAACAGTTCCCGCATGCGCAACTCGACGCTGTCGGGCAGTTTGCGCGTGACGATAACCAGCGGTTTCTTGGTCTTTGGCATTTTTGGTCTCGACCGAGGCGTTTTGGGTCCGGCCGGCGCGGGCACCGGCTCGCCGATAAGGACACGGGCCAGCCAAGAAATCTACTGGCGCGTCATTCCGTCGCCAACAAAGCGCCGATTTAGCCCTCTTTAACCGTGCTTCCCCCACACTCACGCCGGGCGATTCCGGCGTGAAGGCCTAAAATCCATACGATTTCCTAGCAGATGGCTGTAGCAAGACAAAGCTCTCGCGCTATGTCCCGTGGCTTGCGCCATGTGGCGCTCGCCCTGGCAGTATTGACCCTGTCGGCCTTGGCCGCGCGTGCCGCCGGGGCCGCCCAAGGGACGGCCCAAGGAACGGCCCAAGGGACCGCGGTCGGCTCGGTGAGCGGGCTACCGATCCCTCGTTTCGTTAGTCTGAAGGCGGACCGGGTCAATGTGCGGCGCGGACCCAACAAGGACCAGGATGTGCGCTGGGTCTATACCCGGGCCGGCATGCCGGTGGAAATCACGGCCGAATTCGAGAATTGGCGGCGGGTGCGCGATTGGGAAGGGGCGGAAGGCTGGGTCTACCACTCGCTACTTTCCGGCAAGCGCACCGCCATCGTGGTGCCGACGCTGAAAAACGATCTGGTCCCGCTCTACGAGGATCACGACTTGAAATCCGCGGTGGTGGCCAAGCTGCAGGCCGGTGTGCTCGGCTCGCTCAAATCCTGCACCGGAACCTGGTGCGAATTCGCCGGCAAGGGCTTCGAGGGCTGGATCCGGCAGGACCGATTGTGGGGCGCCTATCCGAACGAGAAGATCGATTGATCCTGCTGGCGCTACCTTCCGGCGACGGAGAAACGGGAGGTAGCAGCCCTCAAAGCGCAATGGCCGGTGCGAGCCCGGCCATGAAAAGCACTCTGATGGAGAGGTCGCTGACGCGCGCTCAGCGCTTCCGCTTCAACCGCACCACCACATCGACGCGGGCGATCTCGTAGCCTTCCGGCGGCGTCGGCATTTGCCCGACGATCACCTCGCTGCCCGGGATGTCCAGCAACGCGTCCTCGCCATCGAGGAAAAAGTGGTGGTGGGCGGACACGTTGGTATCGAAATAGGCCTTGTTGGAACCGTCTACCGCGATCTGGCGCAGCAGGCCCACTTCGGTGAATTGGTGCAGGGTGTTGTAGATGGTGGCGAGCGATACCGGCACCTTGGCGCGGGTCGCCTCCTCATAGAGCATCTCGGCGGTCAGATGGCGGTCGCCTCGGCCGAACAGAATCCAGCCCAGCGCCATGCGCTGGCGGGTCGGGCGCAGGCCAACTTGGCGCAGCATGGCTTTGACGTCGTGCCAGGGGCAGCCGGTCAGCAAGTCCGAGCGGCTCACCGACGGGGTGCTGAGGGGCTTAAAAGCCGGGAAGTCCATGGCGCGCATCTGGCTCATCGATATGCCTTAGACGGCCGGCCCCCAGCCGTAAAGCCGGCGCGCCAACCGTAACTTGATGCAAGATATACGAAAGGTCCGTCTAGATGCAACTCCTTCGCAAGAGCGGCTTTTTCCGGACCACCGCCATTTTGTCGCCATATCGCGGAGCGCTCCGGAATTGCGCGGTAAGCTTGATCTCTTCAATCTTTGACCGGGTGCCGCTCTATGTTAGGAGTTCGGCGCACGGGAGCGCAGCCAAACAAGCCCCGTCTCCGGGGACGACAAAACGATGGATGATCGGCGTCATAGCTTTGAATATGAAGATTTACTCGCTTGCGGTCGCGGCGAGCTGTTCGGCGCGGGCAATGCGCAATTGCCGCTGCCGCCGATGCTGATGTTCGACCGCATTGCGGAAATCACAGAGCAGGGCGGCGAGCACGGCAAGGGCCTGATCCGGGCGGAACTCGACGTGAAGCCGGACCTCTGGTTCTTTCTCTGCCATTTCAAGAACGATCCGGTGATGCCGGGCTGCCTCGGTCTTGACGCCCTGTGGCAGCTGGTCGGCTTTTTCCTCGGCTGGCTGGGCGCGCCCGGCAAGGGACGCGCCCTCGGCCTGGGCGAACTCAAATTCTCCGGCATGGTGCTGCCGACCGTGAAGAAGGTGATCTACGGCATCGACATCAAGCGGGTGATGCGCGGCAAGCTGGTGCTCGGTATCGCCGACGGCTGGCTGTCGGCGGATGGGGAGGTGATCTACCGCGCCTCCAACCTCAAGGTTGGCCTGTTCAAGCAGGGTGAAGCCTTGGCGCCGAGCGGCGCCTGAGCTGCACCCGGCAGCCGGAGAATTACGCCATTGCCATAGTGGCGCGATCTGCCTATTGAGCGGCGATCGGCTGCCTGAGTAGAGGATTTAGCGACATGCGACGGGTCGTCGTCACCGGGATGGGCATCGTCTCATCGATCGGCAACAACACGCAGGAAGTGCTGGCCAGCTTGCGCGAGGCCAAGTCCGGCATCGTCAAGGCCGACAAATATGCCGAGCTTGGTTTCCGTTGCCAGGTGCACGGCGCACCCACACTCGATCCCGCGGAAGCGGTCGACCGCCGGGCCATGCGTTTTCTCGGCGGCGGCGCGGCTTGGAACCACGTCGCCATGGAGCAGGCCATCCGCGATGCCGGCGTCGAGGAGAAGGACGTTTCCAACGAGCGCACCGGTATCGTCATGGGCTCGGGCGGCCCGTCCACCCGCACGCTGATCGAGGCTGCCGACATCGCGCGCACCAAGGGCCCCAAGCGCATCGGTCCCTTCGCGGTGCCGAAGGCGATGTCGTCGACCGCCTCGGCGACGCTTGCCACCTGGTTCAAGATCAAGGGCGTCAACTATTCGATCTCGTCGGCCTGCGCGACCTCCAATCATTGCATCGGCAACGCGGCCGAACTGATCCAGTGGGGC
>JAKAMD010000251.1 GCA_021823875.1 Pseudomonadota bacterium
CTGGTCATCGCGATCATGGACCCCTACGGCAACGAAGCTGCGGTCAAGCAGATGGCCGATGCCGGGCTCATCGCCTTCGCCATGGAACTGATGCCGCGAATCACCCGCGCACAGTCGATGGACGTGTTGTCGAGCCAAGCCAACCTGGCCGGCTATCGCGCGGTGATCGATGGTGCCGAACAATACGGCCGCTGCCTGCCGATGATGATGACCGCGGCCGGCACCGTGCCGGCGGCCAAGATCTTCATCATGGGCGTCGGCGTCGCCGGCCTGCAGGCCATCGCTACGGCCCGCCGTCTCGGCGCGGTGGTCACCGCCACCGACGTGCGGCCCGCCACCAAGGAGCAGGTGGAAAGCTTGGGCGCCAAGTTCATCGCGGTCGAGGACGAGGAGTTCAAGAACGCGCAGACCGCCGGCGGCTACGCCAAGGAAATGTCGAAAGAGTACCAGGCCAAGCAGGCCGCGCTCACCGCCGAGCACATCAAGAAGCAGGACATCGTCATCACCACCGCGCTGATCCCCGGCCGGCCGGCGCCGCGCCTGATCAGCAAGGCGATGGTCGAATCGATGCGGCCGGGCTCGGTGCTCGTGGATCTCGCGGTCGAGCGCGGCGGCAACGTCGAAGGCGCCAAGCCGGGCGAGGTCGTGCAAGTGGGGCCCGCCAAGATCGTCGGCTATCTCAACGTGCCGGGCCGGCTGGCGGCGTCTTCCTCGGCGCTCTACGCCAAGAACCTGCTCACTTTCCTCGAGACCATGATCGACAAGAAAGAGAAGAAGCTTGCGGTCAACTGGGACGACGAGCTGATCACCGCCACCATGCTCACGAAAGACGGAGCGGTGGTGCATCCGAACTTCAAACCCAAGACCGCCGCCTGACGGAGAGAGCTCGCCATGGAGCATTTCATCTCGGAATTCTCGATCTTCGTGCTGGCGGTGTTCGTCGGCTACTACGTGGTCTGGTCGGTGACGCCGGCGCTGCATACCCCGCTGATGTCGGAAACCAACGCGATCTCCTCGGTGATCGTGGTCGGTGCGCTGCTGGCGGTCGGTGTGGCGCTGGTCGGTAACGACCAGGGTCCCATTCTGGCGCGCGGCCTCGGCTTCGTCGCCCTGATCTTCGCCTCCATCAATATCTTCGGTGGCTTCCTGGTCACCGCACGCATGTTGGCGATGTATCAGAAGAAAAAGAAGTGAATGCCCGCCTGACTTTCCCCGCGTGAATCGCCGGGCCGCGCCCGGTAACGACCGCCGAATGCTGAGAGAGCTTTGCCATGACGCCTGATCTTGTCGCGCTGCTTTATCTTGTCGCTGGTGTGCTGTTCATTCTGGCGCTGCGCGGCCTGTCCAGCCCCGAATCAAGCCGTCGCGGCAACACATTCGGCATGATCGGCATGACCATCGCCGTGGCCACCACGCTGGCCGCGCATCCGCCGACCAGCCCGATGGCCTGGGGCCTGGTGGTGCTCGGCATCGCCATCGGCGGCGGCATCGGCGCGGTGATTGCCCGCAAGGTGCCGATGACCGCGATGCCGGAACTGGTCGCCGCCTTCCACTCGCTGGTCGGCATGGCCGCGGTGCTGGTCGCCGCCGGCGCCTTCTACGCCCCGGCGGCCTTCGGCATCGGCGCCGAAGGTCACATCCACCAGCAGAGCCTGATCGAAATGTCGCTCGGCGTCGCCATCGGCGCCATCACCTTCACCGGCTCGGTCATCGCCTTCCTGAAGCTGTCCGGCCGCATGAGCGGCAAGCCGATCATCCTGCCGGCCCGCCATCTCGTGAATATCGCGCTGGCTGCGGGGCTGGTCGCCTTCATTGCTCTGTTCTACCTGCACCAGCTGCCCTACCAGTTCTGGGCGATCGTCATCATCGCGCTGGTGTTCGGCATCCTGATCATCATCCCGATCGGCGGCGCCGACATGCCGGTGGTGATCTCGATGCTCAACTCCTACTCGGGGTGGGCGGCCGCCGGCATCGGCTTCACGCTCGGCAACACCGCGCTGATCATCACCGGCGCGCTGGTCGGCTCCTCGGGCGCGATCCTGTCCTACATCATGTGCAAGGGCATGAACCGCTCGTTCATCTCGGTCATCCTCGGCGGCTTCGGCGGCGAGGTGGCGGGCCCTGGCGCTGGCGCCGAGCAGCGGCCGGTCAAGCTCGGCTCGGCCGAGGACGCCGCCTACATCATGAAGAACGCCTCCAAGGTCATCATCGTGCCCGGCTATGGCATGGCGGTGGCGCAGGCCCAGCACGCGCTGCGTGAGATGGCCGATCATCTCAAGAAGGAAGGCGTCGAGGTCAAATACGCCATCCACCCGGTCGCCGGCCGCATGCCCGGCCACATGAACGTGCTGCTGGCCGAAGCCAACGTGCCCTACGACGAGGTGTTCGAGCTGGAGGATATCAACTCCGAGTTCCCGCAGGCCGATATCGCCTTCGTCATCGGCGCCAACGACGTGACCAACCCGGCGGCGGAAGAGGACAAGACCTCGCCGATCTACGGCATGCCGGTGCTGCAGGTGTGGAAGGCGGGCACCGTGATGTTCATCAAGCGCTCGCTCGCTTCCGGTTACGCGGGCATCGACAACCCGTTGTTCTATCGCGACAACACCATGATGCTGCTCGGCGACGCCAAGAAGATGACGGAAAGCATCGTCAAGGCGATGTAAGTTTCGGCGCAGCGTTGAGTGATCGTGATGGCCGGCCTTGCGCCGGCCATTGCTTTTGGCGGGCGGGTGACGCCAGCGCGTCTTAGACTTTTTCGGACTCCGCCGGTCCCGCCGGGACGATGCTGGGCGATTCGGTCCGATCGGCTTTCGCCGGAACGTAGCGGAATTTGTAGCCGTGCAGGGTAACGGTCAGGTCGATCCCGAGATGGCCGGCGCCAAACACAGGCATGCGGCGGGCCAGTTCTTCTTTCGAAATGTCGGGCGACAGCTCGCACATCTGCTCATACATCTTGCGCGTCGTCTTGCGTCCGCGCCAGCGCACCGGCAACTCAGGCAGCGGCGCAGTTTGGGTCGCCAGTGCCGGCGCGAGGCGCCAGAACAGCCGCGCCAGCGCGACGAAAGTCATCTTCTCCAATTCGAGTACGCTGGTGCGCGACGGGACCGGAAACAGATCGACACCGACGATCGGGCCGGCGTCGACATTCTGCGTCATGATATGCGCGGTCACCCCGAATTCGGCGACCTTGTCATAGGTTGCAAAGTGTGAGGGCATCCAACCCGGATAGTTCGGCGGTCCAGGGTGGAAATTATAAGCGCTGTAGCCGAGCCGATCGAGAATGCGGTTGGGCACCACGATGGAGGTGAGAAAAGAGATCAAGCGCGCGCGCGCGAATAGCTGTGGCGCGATCGCCTTGAGATCGGCCAGCGTGCTCACCGGCTGCACGATGAGCTGCGGATTATATTTCTTGAGAACGGTAGCGAGCGGTTCTCGCTCGGCAGGCCCGGTCAATAGGATGACAGTGTCGAACATGGGGCACGCCGACCAGCATGAGGCGTACGCGGACGCGGTTTCAATAAAAAAATTATAACGCCGTTATCCCTGCCTAGCGAGCATGTCGTTCAATACACTCAGAATCGTGCTGTGCGGAACGTTAAAACTTGTGCTGATCAGGACGTTAAAAGTCTTGTTGTGCAAAAAGTTAAGACGTGTGCTGTTCGAAGCGTTAAAAATCGTGCTCTGCAAAGCGTTAAAAAACGTCGTTAATGCCGCGCCGGTGGCATCCCGTCACAGCGCGCGATGCATCACATAGGCATCGACCATGCCGAGCCGCGGATGTGCGAACACGCCGGGCAGCGTGCCGACAATGGCGAAGCCGCACGATTGCCACAGCCGCACCGCGCGGGTGTTGGAGGCGATGACGAAATTGAACTGCATCGCGGTAAACCCACGCCGGCGCGCCTCGTCAAGCGAGTGCGCACACATCGCCCGCGCCACGCCGCGGCCGGTCTCGCCCTGCGCGGTCATGAATCCGCAATTGGCGACGTGGGCGCCGCCGCCGCGATTGTTGGCGCGCAGATAATAGGTGCCGACCACGCGGCCGCCGTCCTCGGCCACGAACACCGCATGCCCCGGCGTGCGCCAGTAGGCCAGCGCGTCGGCGCGGCTGACGTCGCGCGGGATCGGATAGGTCTCGCCGGCGCGGAAGGTCGGCTCCAGGATCGCCCAGATAGCGTCGTCGTCGGCAGCGGTGGCAGGGCGGATGGTGAGGGCGGTTGACATGGGGCACCGCGATAGCATGTCCCGCGCCCGCCCGCGATGGGCGCGCCTGTGTTAAAATATGTGTATGAGCATGCTCAAATGGCTCGTTGTCGTGGTGCTGGTCGGCTACGGCGGCCTGCTGGTGTTGGCCTATGTGTTCCAGCGTGCGCTGATGTATTTTCCCGATACAAGGCGCACGCTGCCGGCGGCTGCCGGATTGCCGCAGGCTACCGAGGTGGTGCTCGCCAGTTCGGACGGCGAAAAGCTGTTCGCTTGGCACGTGGTGCCGCGCGGCGACAAGCCGGTGGTGCTCTATTTCCAGGGCAATGGCGGCGCGCTTGATATGCGCGTTGCGCGCTTCCGCACGCTCATCGCCGACGGCACCGGTCTGGTGGCGCTGAGCTACCGGGGCTATGGCGGCTCGAGCGGCAAGCCGAGCGAAGCCGGCCTGATCCGCGATGCGCTGGCGGCCTACGACTTCGCCGCCGCGCGCTATCCAGCGTCCCGATTGGTGCTGTGGGGCGAGTCGCTCGGCACAGCGGTCGCCGTGGCGCTTGCCGCTGAGCGCGCGGTCGGCGGCGTCATACTCGAGGCGCCCTTCACCAGCGCTGCCGATGTCGGCGCTGCCGCCTATCCGTTCCTGCCGGTGCGCTGGTTCATCAAGGATTCTTTCCGCTCAGACCGTCGCATCGCCCGCGTGCGGGCGCCGATCCTGATCTTGCACGGCGAGCGCGACTGGATCGTCCCGATCCGCTTTGGCGAGCGTCTGTTCGCACTCGCCCATGAGCCCAAGCGCCTGGTGCGATTTCCTGTCGGTGACCATGACGATCTCGATAGCCACGGCGCCCTGGACGCGGTGCGGGCGTTCCTGGCGGGGCTGTAGCAACGGCACAACGTGAGGTGTTGGACAAGCGCCGCACCCCACGCATATGATGATCCGAATACGTCGGGGGAAATTCCGCACATGTTGTTCAATCTCTGCAATTGCGGCGCCGGGCTCGCCGCCTCTTCGCTCTGCGGCGGCGGTGCCGGTTTCGTTTCCGCCATGATGGCGGCGCTGGTGGCCGCCGAGCGCACGCGGCCGGCCAAGACGCTGCGCGCGGCGGTGCCGGAGGTCGATCGCGTCGCGGTGCGCATCGTCACC
>JAKAMD010000252.1 GCA_021823875.1 Pseudomonadota bacterium
AGCATCGTACCGAGTTGATGGAGGACTGGAACCTGTGTCAGTCGAAACAATCGCCGAAACGAATCGAGCCCCTGGAGTAGTTCCCGCTGCACCGTGGCGGGTTACGGCCATTAGCGTGCAACCTGGATATCGGCTTGCAGTGATCTTTGTAGACGGAACCAGCGGGATTGCCGATCTTTCCTTGTTGGTCTCTGCCAAGGAAGCCGGCATCTTTGCGCCATTGACCGATCCGGCAGTATTCGAACAAGCGCGTGTCGAACTCGGCGTAATTACATGGCCAAACGGCGCAGATCTCGATCCTGACTGGTTGCATGAGGAAATCAGCCGTTCAGGAGAATGGCACGGCTGAGGTATTGTGGCGCCAACCGCTGTATGAACTTCGGCCGGATCGCATACTTCAAGACTCCATAGAGGAGTAGCTTAGTTCAAAGGGTCAAGCATATGAATTGGCAACGATGGATCTTTGCAATATTCGCTGTTCTGGCCGGTTTCGCGCCGATAGTTTCTGCGGATGAAGCACCCGGCGCCTCGGCGCAAACTCAGGGCGTATCGCAATCCGCCGCAACCCTTCCGTCCGAGATGAACGGAAAATGGGCGTCCGAAACCAACGGCCAGTCGTGGTCGATAAAGAAGGTCGACGGCAAGTGGCTATTGACCTGGTGGAGAGCCACGCAGTGGGGCTGCAATATCTCGGATGCCCCGGCCGTCGTGAAAGTCGACGAAAATGGCGACTTGGAAATCACGATTGCATCCTTCAAGTGCATGAGCGACTTCGTTGCCAAGCTGAAGAAAAGCGGCGACGGATTCAAAGGAAGGGCGACGATGAACACGGGTATGAGGTTGGAAGTCGCGCTCACCCTGAAGTGACCGCCAGCCAAGATCGTCTTAAAAGCCGGAGTACTCTCCGGCTTTTTTTGTTGCGGGCCCCGGTCCATACGAGCATTATGTAAACCCTTCTGCCGACTGACAAAAATGTTCCAGTTGGCGGCCCGAACAGGAATAATCCTCGTCCATTCAAACCACTGCCACGGCACGCTTCAATGTCGAAAATGCGCCTTCGACGCCGTGCCGGGTGGCCGCTTCGACAGAGGAGAAAAACAGCCCGGTCACAGGTAGTTGGCGAAAGGCTCGGTCGCGTATCCGGACGCCATTGTCGAAAACGCTCTCCCGCGAAGCGCAATTTCCGCCGTTGCGCCCGCAGGCAAGGGTTGTGTCATGCGTCGTTGTCGATTGCGCATTGATAGATCGACCTGCGGCCACCCCGTTCGACAATCGGCCTTTCGGCGCTTCATGCTGCCGGCAAAAATTCAATCCGCGGAACGCCCATTAAACGATGATCCCGGTGCGCACGGTTTCAGCCTGACCGGTGGCCTAGAAGCGGTGCCCTTGTGGGCGCTTATGCCGGAAGAGCAATCGCGCGATGCCTGTGACGATGCGACTGCCAGCGGAATTGCAGTCCGTCTGAACCTGCACCTGCGAGGGGGGGCGCCGTCGCCGGACGCCGCAATGAATCCGGCGAGCGTCACGGAAACCGGACGGGTAAAATCGGCACAATGACGGCTAGCCCACTCGTTCCGATTCTCACGCCGCACGGCCACCTGCTCCTGGCGCCGGATGACGACGCTCCGATACTCACAGAACCATTGCAGCAAAGGCTGACAGAGTCATTCGCCCGTGGCGCGGGCCATGGCCTGCTGCAGCTCGGCGCGAGCGAAGTCGGAACGGCGCTGCCGGCGGCGTTCGGCTACTGGCGCGACTTCGGCGCGCGCTACATCACAACGATGTGCGCAACGCCTCTCCCGGTCGAAAGCGGCGAAAGTGCGCGCGACGCACCGCGTGAAGAGCATCGGGCGCCCCCGCCGCCGCAGGATCTCGAAGCACTCGCCGCGGACGCGCCGCCGATGATGGGCGCGGAGTATCTGACCGCGCCGGTGCTGCGCGCGCTCTGGGCGGAACTCGACGCGGCGTTCCGCGCCGAGTTGAAACAATCGAAGCAGTCGCTGCAGGATTTCCTCAAGCGTCTGCATCCGGCCTGGAATCTGGTCGGCCGGGTGCATTTCAATCTGGCCGAAAACCGCAAGGACGACGAAGCGCCGTTCGCTTTTCTCGCCACTTACACCACCCGCCTGTCAGCGCAGGCCAAGGCGCAACACCTTCCGCTGGCGCAGGCGCTGCGCGAATATTCGGACGCGAAGAGCCAGGCGCGGCTGCTGTCGCTATTGCTGCCGGTGCAGCGCGCGGCCGAGCACTGCACCTGGCTGCGCGCAATGGTCGATGCGGGCGAGATTTTTCATCCACTGCGCTGGAGCGCTGCCGAGGCTTACCAATTCCTCACCGACCTGCCGCGGCTCGAAGCGGCGGGTATCGTGGTGCGCACGGCAGGCGCCTGGCGCTCGGGGCGGCCGCCCCGGCCGCAAATCAAGGTGACCGTGGGCGGCAAAGCGCCGTCGCTGCTCGGCCCGGGCGCGCTGCTCGACTTCAACATGGAGCTCACGCTCGACGGCGAGCACCTTAGCGCGGCCGAGATCAAGAAGCTCTTAGCCGGCTCCGACGGCTTGCAGCTCATTCGCGGGCACTGGGTCGAAGTCGATCGAGAGAAGTTGGGCCGCATGCTCGATCGCTTTCGCAACATCGAGCGGGTCGCGGCCGCGGGCGGGCTCCCCTTCGCCGAAGCAATGCGCCTGGTCGCAGGCGCCAGCGTAAGCGCAGATGCCGCGGCCGACGCCGCCGACCCCGACTGGTCACAGGTTGTCGCCGGCCCGTGGCTCACCGATACGCTGAAGGGCCTGCGCGGTCCCGAGGGGCTCGCGCGGGTCGAGCCGGGTCCCGAGCTCAAAGCGACGCTGCGGCCCTATCAGCAGGCGGGTCTGCGCTGGCTTTACCTGCTCTACCGGCTCGGCCTGGGCGCCTGCCTCGCCGACGACATGGGACTGGGCAAAACGATCCAGGTGTTGTCGCTGCTGCTGGTGCTTAAACGCGAAGACCAGGGTACGCGGCGCGCGAGCCTGCTGGTGGCGCCGGCCTCGCTGCTGGCGAACTGGGCGGCGGAGATCGCGCGCTTCGCGCCTAGTCTGAACGCGCTGATTGCGCATCCTTCAGCGATGCCGATGGCGCAGTTGCGAGCGCTCGATAGCGAACGGCTCGCCAACGTGGATCTAGTCATTACCAGCTATGGCTCGCTATTGCGCTTGCCTCGGCTGGAAACCCTGCCCTGGCACGTGGTCGTGTTGGACGAAGCGCAGGCGATCAAGAATCCGGGCGCGAAACAGACGCGCCTGGTAAAGAAGCTAGTCGCGCACGCGCGCATCGCGCTCACCGGCACGCCGGTGGAAAACCGCCTCTCGGACCTGTGGTCGATTCTGGATTTCACTCACCCTGGCCTGCTCGGCTCCGACAAGGCTTTCACCACCTTCGCGCGACGACTGGCGCATGCCGAGCACTACGGTCCGCTGCGCGAGTTGGTGCGCCCCTATATCCTGCGCCGCCTCAAAACAGACAAATCGGTCATCCCCGATCTGCCGGACAAGACCGAACTGAAAGCCTACTGTCACTTGAGCCCGGCGCAGGCGGCGCTGTATCAGCGCGCGGTGAAGGAACTGGCGGCGGAGCTCGACGATGCCGAGGGCATCGGACGCAAGGGCGTGGTGCTCGCGTTCCTGATGCGCTTCAAGCAGATCTGCAATCATCCATCGCAATGGCTTGGCGACTCGGCCTGGGCCGAGTCGGACAGCGGCAAATTTGCGCGCTTGCGTGAAATCGCCGAAGTCATTGCCGCCAGACAGGAAAAAGTGCTGGTGTTCACGCAGTTCCGCGAAGCGACCGAACCCATTGCCGCCTTTCTCGGCTCGGTGTTCGGGCGTGCAGGTCTGGTGCTGCACGGCGGCACCTCGGTGGCCAAGCGGCAGGAACTGGTCCGACGCTTCCAGGAGAACGAACTGGCGCCGTTTTTCGTGCTCTCGCTCAAGGCCGGCGGCGCCGGACTCAACCTGACCGCCGCCGCGCACGTGGTCCACTTCGACCGCTGGTGGAATCCGGCGGTGGAGAATCAGGCCACGGATCGCGCCTTCCGCATCGGCCAGACCAGGAACGTGCTGGTGCACAAGTTCGTGTGCCGAGGAACGGTCGAAGATAAGATCGACCGGCTGATCGAGTCGAAACAACAGCTCGTGCGCGATGTGCTGGAGGGCGGCGCGGAGCTGCTGCTGACGGAAATGAGCGACCGGGAACTGCTCGATCTGGTTGCGCTCGACATTCATGCGGCACGACAGGAAACCTGATCACACGGAGGATGAGCGATGTATTTCCAATGGAAACCCTATGTTTCGGTGGCCGAACGGCGCAAGAAAGCCGAACGCGCCGCAGCCCGATACCGGAAAGAAACAGGCAAGACTCTGTCTCCGGTAACGGCCGCCCGCGGCGCCATCGCCAAAACGTTCTGGGGCAAAGCCTGGTGCGACAACCTCGAGCGCTACAGCGATTACTCGAACCGGCTGCCGCGCGGACGCACCTACGTGCGCAACGGCTCGGTGATCGACCTCAGGATCGCCGCGGGCGAAGTGTCGGCCCAAGTGATGGGGGCAGACCTGGACCAGATCACGGTGAGTATCGCGGCGGTGCCGAAGACGCAATGGCATGCCCTCGGCGGCGACTGCGCCGGCTCGATCGACTCGCTGGTCGAGTTGCTGCAAGGGCGTCTCTCGCAAGGCGTGATGGAGCGCATCTGCCGGCCGCAAACGGGGCTGTTTCCGTCACCAAAAGAGATCAAATTCAGCTGCAGTTGCCCCGACTGGGCCGCGATGTGCAAACACGTCGCCGCGGTGCTCTACGGCGTGGGTGCGCGCCTGGACCGGCAGCCGGAACTGCTGTTTGCCTTGCGCAGAGTTGACGCAAAGGATCTCGTCGCCCGAGCGGGCGCCGGTCTGCCGCTGGCGAAGAAAGCCCCCGCGACCGGGAAAATGCTCGACGAATCGAAACTCGCCGAAGTATTCGGCATCGAGTTGGCGGACGCGGTCGTGCCCGCTTTGCGCGCCAAGGCGGCCCCAGTGAAGAAGAAGGCTCCGGCGCGCAAGAAGAAAGCGGTCAAGCGCAAAGCGGCCGCTGGCACGCTCAAGCGCGCGGATACCGCGCCGAAGCGCAAGCGCAAGTCGGGGTAAGCGGGGGAGACAGGAGACAGGGGACAGACCACGTTTTCTGGTTGCCTAGACGAATAAGGCGTGGTCTGTCCCCAATTTTCCACCAATTTTCCAATTGTAATGTTTTCATTGTATTTATAATATTGTATATTTAATATACAAGGATGATCCCCCGGATTTGTGAAGCAAAAATCACCCAGGCAAT
>JAKAMD010000253.1 GCA_021823875.1 Pseudomonadota bacterium
CTTGCCGGCGCCACGCGCGACATAGGGCATGCCGGTGACGGCGGCGGCGGTGATGGCAGCGGTCCCGCCGACGAACGTGCGTCGATTGATCGTCATGATTGACCCTCCCGATAAATCCCGTCGGTTTCACGCTGCGCGCGCCGTTCCTTCGAGGATCGGCGCCGGCGCGTGAACCGGCTTGTTGGGCTTCCTCCGTTTCGACGAGAAGACGGCGTGTCGAGCGCGATGCTCAAGCGACGCGTCAGCAGGCCATGTCCCCGACGGCTTTTATTATTCCGCGCAAAATTAGAATTGCTCCCAATGACTTCTTCAAGTTCAAAAAGATTTTTTTATTGATCAGATTTTTTATTACTTTTCGCGTTGCCAATACTAGTGTTGCGTTTCATCATTACTTTGGCGGGCGAACTGATTGCAGAGCTGCCCGCGCCGTTTTCACAAGAGTCGCCGGGTTGCACATGTCCAAAGTGTCCAAGCTTGACCCTGAGGAAGTGGAAATTCCGACGCGTCTTTCCGTCGTCGAGCCGCGCAACGATCGGATTGCCGCCGAACAGGCCCGCTGGTTGCAGGAGACGTACGGAAAAGAAGTGGCGGAGCGCGGCGAGCGCATGCCCTTCGTCACCGATTGCGGCATCGACGTGCGCCCGCTGTACACCCCGGCGGATTTGCGCGGACGCCTCGACTATTGCCGCGACCTGGGCTTTCCCGGCGAATATCCCTACACGCGCGGCAGCGAGCCGGGCATGTACCGGGTCGAGCCGTTCGTGATCTCGGCTTATTCCGGCTTCGGCGATGCCGAGATCTGCAACAGACGTTTCCGGCATCTGTTGGAGCTGGGCGCCGAACAGATCCTAGTCGCCAACGATCTGCCGACCCAGTGCGGTTATGATTCCGACCACGAGATGGCGGCCGCCGAAGTCGGGCAGGTGGGTGTTGCGATCGACACGCTCGCCGACATGGAGCTGCTGTTCGACGGCATTCCCGTCAACACCGTCAAGCGCGTCGGCACGCTGTGCAATTCGCTCGGACCGGTGGCGCTCGCGCTCTACGCAGCGCTCGGCGAAAAGCAGGGCATCGACTGGTCACGCTACACGGTCAATCTGCAGAACGACCCGCTCAAGGAATACATCGCGCGCGGCACGCAAATCTTGCCGCCGGGGCCGGCGGCGCGGCTGGCGGTCGACGCGGTGGAGTGGTGCGCCGCGCACGCCCCGAACTGGTCGCCGATGACAGTCTGCGTCAACCACATCAATTCCGGCGGTGCCGGTTCGACCAAGGGCTCCGCCATCGCGCTCGCCAACGCCATTCATTACATCGAATTGCTGCTCAAGCGCGGCTGCAGCATCGACGCGGTAGCACCGCTCATCCATATGTTCCCGGACGAGCGTCACGACTTCTTCGTAACCGTCGCCAATCTGCGCGCGCTGCGGCGCATCTGGGCGCGCCTGATGAAGGAGCGTTATGGCGCGAGCAATCCGGACGCCATGCGCCTGCGCACGACCGTCTACGGTCACGGGCAGGAAGCGCTGGCTGAGCCGCTCAACAATATCGCGCGCACCGCGTTCGGCACGCTCGCCTATGCGCTCGGCGGGGCGAGCTACATCTACATTGCCTCTTACGACGAGGCCGTCTCGACGCCCGGGCTCGATTCGATCCGCGTGGCGCTGCGCACGCAGGAGATCATCGCCTACGAACACGGCTTCTCCGCTACCATCGATCCCCTGGGCGGCTCCTATTTCGTCGAGCACCTGACCAATGAGATCGAAGATGGGATCCTCGCCACCTTGCGCGAGCTGGACGAGGCCGGCGGTGCCTTGCAGGTCATCGAGCGCGGCATCGGCCGCCGCATCATGACCGAGGGCGCCGTGCGCCGGCAGCGCGCCATCGATTCTGGCGACCGGCCCTGGATCACGGTCAACAAATGGCCGGAGAAACCCAATGTGCCGAATACGGCCTTCCGCGTCGATCCGGCTTCGATCGAGCGCCAACTGGCGCGGCTCGCGCGCGTGAAGGCAGAGCGCGACGAGAAGCGCGTGCGTGCCGCCTTGGCGGAAATCGATCGCGCCTGCGCCGAGGATCGCAACGTGGTCCCCGCCACGCTCGAGGCGGTGCGCGCCTATGCCACCATCGGCGAAATCTGTGACAGCTGGCGCGCGCGATTCGGCTCCTTCGTGCCGTCGACGGATTTCTAACCTGAAGCCAAGCGCCAAAACCAAGAACCAAGAACGACAATGAGCGAGAAGAAGCGTATCCGGGTGTTGATCGCCAAAGTTGGTCTCGACGGCCACGATGTCGGGGCGCGCGTCATCGCGCGCGGTCTGCTCGATGCCGGCATGGAAGTGATTTACACCGGTCTGCGCCGCCGTCCCGACCAGGTGGTGCGTGCGGCCATCGAGGAAGACGTCGATTGGATCGGCGTCAGCATTCTGTCGGGCGCACATGGCACACTATTGCCGCAGCTCCGCAAGCTACTCGACGAACAGGGCGCGCATGATATTCGCATCATGGCGGGCGGCGTGATTCCGCAAGAGGACATCCCGGTGCTGAAAAGCGCGGGCGTCGACCGCGTGTTCCTCTCCGGCACGCCGATTTCGGAAGTCGTCGACTATCTGATGCAGGAAACCGCGCATGCCTGAGAACGTTTCTTCCGGCGCGCCGGTCAGCGTTTTCACGGCGCAGGCGGCGCGCCGCTTCGCGCCACAAACCGCCGTGATCCATGGCCGCCAGCGCTGGAGCTTTGCCGAGTTCGACACCGTGGTCGAGCGGCTGGCGAGCGGGCTTGCGGAGCGTCTGCCGGCGGGCGAACGCGCCTGCGTGTTCCTGAGCAACCGGCCGGAATGCATGTTTTTGCAGGCCGCGCTCGAGCGGGCCGGGATCGTGCGCATTCCGGTCAATGCGCGGCTGACGGCCCATGAAGTCGCCGCCATCGTGGCCGACAGCGAGGCCGCCGTTCTGTTCTACGACGCCACCACGGCCGACCGGCTCGGCCCGCTCATGCAGGCGCAAGGGCCGCGGCTGCTCTGGCTTTGCGCGGTCGACTCGGACGCCAGGGTGAACGGACCGGCCTACGCCGATCTGCTGACGGCGTCCGTCACCCCTGAGCGGCTACATCGCGCCGGCTGGGACGACCTTTGCTCGATCAATTACACCTCGGGCAGTTCGGGCCGGCCCAAGGGCGTGATGCTGACCCACCGCAATTGGGTGGCGGTCTATCGCAACATGCTGATCGACCGCGATATCCGCTGCGACGACATTGTCGCGCATATCGGGCCGCTATCGCATGCCAGCGGCACTTATTTCATGCCCTGGTTCCTGCGCGGCGCCACCAATGTGATCATCGAAGGCAGCAGCGTGGAGAACCTGCTGCAGGCGATAAAGAACATGGGCGTGACCGTCTTCACATGCGTGCCGACGGTACTGACCCGGATCGTCAATCATCCCAACATCGACGATTACGACCTGAGCACGCTCAGGGCGATCGGTTACGGCGCCGAGCCGATCCCGCGCAACACGCTGGAGAAGGCGCTCGACCAGTTCGGGCCGATCCTCACGCAGAATTACGGACTGACCGAAGCGATGATGACCTGCATCACGCTGTCGCCGCAGGATCATTTCGCGCCTGATGGTTCGCCGCGCATCGGCGCGCTCGGCCGCGCCTACAGCTTCGTCGAGGTGGTGCTGCGCGCCCCGGACGGCGCGCCGGTCGCGCCCGGCGAGATTGGCGAGATCACCGTGCGCTCCGAACATGTCATGGCCGGCTACTGGCGCATGCCGGAAGAGACCGCGAAGGTCTTGCGCGACGGCTGGCTATGGTCCGGCGATCTCGCGCGCATGGACGAAAGCGGACTGATCACGCTCGCCGGCCGTAGCAAGGAGATGCTTATCAGCGGCGGCTTCAATATCTATCCGCAGGAGCTGGAAGCCGTGCTCACCAGTTGCCCCCGCATCCTGGAGGCGGCGGTCATCGGCGTGCCCGATCCCAAGTGGGGCGAGGCGGCGGTCGCCTTTGTTTCGACTGTTCCCGGCGTGTCGGACGAGGTCGCGCCGATCATCGAATTCTGCAAGCCGATCCTCGGCTTCAAGACGCCCAAACAGTTCATCGTGCTGCCGTCGCTGCCCAAGAACGGCAACGGCAAGGTGGACAAGATCAACTTGCGCGACCGGCTGAGCGCGGAGATGCGCCATGAGCAATAATGAGATCGTCGTCACCGCGGTGGCGCGTACGCCGTTCGGCCGCTTCAACGGCGAGTTGAAAGACATCCCGGGCCCGGAACTGGCGGCGCGCACGATGGACGCGACGTTGGCGCGCGCCGGCCTGCCGGCAGAAGAGATCGACGCGGCCTATATCGGCTTCGGCCTGATCGCCGCCGCCACGCTGACGCCGGCGCGGCAGGCGGTGTTGATGTCGTCGCTGCCCGAAACAACGCCGTCGCTCACCGTCGACCGCGCCTGCTGCTCGGGCATGACCGCCATCGGCCTCGGCTGGAAGGATATCCGGCTCGGCCTCGCCAAGGCGGTGCTGTGCGGCGGCTGCGATAATCTTAGTGCCATCCCGATGCTGTTGCCGCGCCAGCGCGACCGGCTGATCGGCCAATTCAAGGTCGACGATCCGCTTTTGCTGCGCGCGCCGGTGATCGACAGCTCCATCGCCGGCTATACTTCGGAGGAGGCACTGCGCCACGGCATCGACCGGCAGGCACAGGACGAATGGGCGCTCGGCAGTCACCAGCGCTATTTCGCGGCCGAGAAGGCCGGCTATTTCGATTTCGAGCGTGTGCCGGTTGAGACCCACGACAAGAAGGGTAATCCGATCACGGTCGAACGCGATGAATCGCCGCGCGCCGACACCTCGCTGGAAAAACTGTCACGGCTAACGCCGGTCTACGGCAGCAAGACCATCACGCCCGGCAATGCGCCCGGCTTGAACGATGGCGCTGCCTTTGTCGTGCTGGCGGACGGTGAATGGGCGCGCGAACGCGGGCTTCCCATCCTCGGCCGCATCCTCGACTACACGCAGGTGGCGGACGCGCCGACCTCGGGCTCCTATACACCGGCGATCGCCATCCGCCAGCTTCTGAAACGCAACAACTTCACGCCGGCAAATCTCGACGCCATCGAGATCAACGAAGCCTTCGCCGCCACCCCATTGGTGAGCACCTTGCGTCTGGCAGAAGGCGATGTCGCGCAGGCGAACGCACTGCGCCAGCGCACCAACAGCCACGGCGGCGCGGTGGCGATCGGCCATCCGCTCGGCGCCAGTGGCGCGCGCCTGGTCATGACGCTGATCAACGGTCTGCGCCGTAAAGGCGGGGGCATCGGCGCCACCGCCATC
>JAKAMD010000007.1 GCA_021823875.1 Pseudomonadota bacterium
GGCAGGCGGACAAGCGCATGCCGATCTCATCGTCGCCGAAGCCGGCGCGCCGCCGCAGGTCGACATGCTCGATACGCAAGAGCATCTGCCCTGGGCCGGTCACTCCGCCTTGCATGCGCTCGGCGAAATCTACGAGCTGATCAAGACGCACAAGACCACGCTGGTCTTCGTCAACACTCGCAGCCAGGCCGAATTCCTGTTCCAGATGCTATGGAACGTGAACGACGACAATCTCGCCGTCGCGCTGCATCACGGCTCGCTCGATGTGACGCAACGCCGCAAGGTCGAGGATGCCATGGCGGCGGGTCGTTTGCGCGCGGTGGTGTGCACGTCGTCGTTGGATCTGGGCGTCGATTGGGGCGACGTCGATCTGGTGATCAATGTGGGGGCACCGAAAGGCGCCTCGCGGCTGTTGCAGCGGGTCGGGCGCTCCAATCACCGTTTCGACGAGCCCTCGCAGGCCGTGCTTGTGCCCGCCAACCGTTTCGAAGTGCTGGAATGCCGTGCCGCCATCGACGCGGTTGCCGACAACGCGCAGGACACGCCGCCCTTGCGCACCGGCGCATTGGATGTGCTCGCTCAGCACATCCTTGGTCGTGCGGTCGGCGCGCCATTCCTCGCCGACGATTTTTATGACGAAGTACGCGCCGCCGCGCCTTATGCCGGGCTCGCCCGTGCCGATTTCGACGCCGCGCTCGATTTCGTTGCCACCGGCGGCTACGCGCTCAAGGCTTACGAGCGCTTCGCTAAGATCAGGCAGGGCAAGGACGGGCGCTGGCGCATTACCCATCCGCGCGTGGCACAGCGCTATCGCATGAATGTCGGTACTATCGTGGAGGCCGACATGATCAAGGTGCGACTGGTGCGCTCGCGCGCTTCCGGCGCCATGATCCCGCGCGGCGGGCGCATCCTCGGCGAGGTCGAGGAATACTTCATCGAGACGCTGACGCCTGGCGATACCTTCGTCTTCGCCGGCGAAATCCTGAAATACGAGGCGCTGGTCGAGGACGAGGTCTACGTCTCGCGTTCCACCGCCACCGATCCGAAAGTGCCGGCCTATGAAGGCGGAAAGTTCCCGCTCTCGACTTATCTCGCCGCGCGCGTGCGCGCGATCCTGGCTGACAGCCGGGAGTGGTGCGCGTTACCAAGCCAGGTGCGCGAATGGCTGGAGATTCAGCGATGGCGCTCGCTGTTGCCGCGCGCCGGCGACCTTCTGGTCGAAACCTTCCCGCGCGCCGAAAAACATTACCTGGTCTGCTATCCGTTCGAGGGGCGGCTGGCGCACCAGACGCTCGGCATGCTGCTCACCCGCCGGCTTGAGCGCTTGAGCCTCAAGCCGCTGGGCTTCGTCGCCAATGAATACGCGCTCGCCGTCTGGGGCCTCGGCGATATCGGCTTGCGCATCGCGCGCGGCGATCTCTCGCTGGCCGCGCTGTTCGACGAAGACATGCTGGGCGACGATCTGGAAGCCTGGCTTGCCGAATCCGCGCTGATGAAACGCACCTTCCGAAATTGCGCCATTATCGCCGGGCTGATCGAGCGGCGGTTTCCCGGTGAGGAGAAGTCGCGCCGCCAGCTCACCATCTCCACCGATCTTGTCTATGACGTGCTGCGCAAGCACCAGGCCGACCACATCTTGCTGCGCGCCGCCCGTGCCGACGCTGCCAGTGGTCTCCTGGACATCAAGCGGCTGGGCGAGATGCTCTCGCGCGTTCGGGGCCGAATCGTCCATAAAGCGCTCGACCATGTCTCGCCGCTGTCGGTGCCGGTGCTGCTGGAGATCGGGCGCGAGACAGTCTATGGCGAGGCCTCGGACGCGCTATTGGCTGAGGCCGCGGACGAACTGGTGAAGGAGGCGATGAAGTGAGCGAAAGTGCACGGCGCGTGCCGCTTGCTCCTCCCTCCCCCCTTGCGGGGGAGGGATGGGGAGGAGGGTATGCCGCGCGCACCGATTCTGTCGATTTGCCCTCCTCCCGACCGCCTTCGGCGGTCGACCTCCCCCGCAAAGGGGGAGGTGATCGTGCGAAGGGCGCCGCCGCAATCACCATCGCCTCTATCACCTTCCACGCTGATCCCATGGGCGCGCTCTACTGGCCTGAGCGTGGCGTGCTCGCCATTGCCGACCTGCATCTGGAGAAGGGGTCGAGCTTCGCCGCGCGCGGCCAATTGCTGCCGCCCTATGACAGCGCGGCGACGTTGGCGCGGCTCGCGCGTTTGATCGCTTATTATGCGCCGCGTTGCGTGGTCGCGCTCGGCGACAATTTCCATGACGGCGGCGGCCCGGCCCGGCTTGGCGCCGAAGACCGCGAGAGCCTGCATGCGCTGCAACGCGGCCGCGACTGGATTTGGCTCGCCGGCAATCACGATCCTGAACCGGCCGCTGATATTGGTGGCGTTTTTCAGGAAACGCTCAATCTCGGCGCGCTGACCTTCCGCCATCAGCCGACCGGTGCGACCGGTGAGATTGCTGGCCATCTGCATCCGTTTGCGCGCATCGCTCATCGCGGCCGCGCAGTCAGCCGCCGCTGCTTCGCCGCCGATGCGACGCGTTTGGTGATGCCGGCCTTAGGCGTCTTCACCGGCGGCTTGAATATTCGCGACGCCGCTTTCGCCGACGTCTTCGGCACCCTCAAATTCACCGCGCACATGCTGGGAGAGGACCGGCTCTACACCTTCGCCGCCAAGCGCTGCCTGCCGGCCTAGTCTCGCCTGAACACCGCGCTGGCAATCCAGCCAATCATGAGCGCCATCAGCGTGGTGGCGATGCCATAGAGTAAGCCGTTGCTGGCGGCGGCTTCCGCCACATATTGCTCGAAGCCGGCCTTGATCACTTCCAGCGCCGAGGTGGTGTGCGCGATCATGGCGCCGCCGGCGAACAGCTTGACGTTAATGCCGTAGGTGCCGGTCGGCACGTCGGCCGGTAAGGGAATCGCCGCGCGGAATACGGTCGGCGTCAGGAAGGTCACGCCATTGGAGATTTCGCTGTAAAGACGTTGATCGCTCTTCAGCCGCACAAAGGCGACGCGGAACGGATCATCGTGCACGGTGTCGGCGATATCGGGCCCGATGCGCTGTGGCAGCAGGAAATTGTCGAGGCCGATTTGCAGACGCCGTAGAGTCTCGGCATTGGCGAATTGCGCGAACGGGCGGTTGCTCAGGACCGCAAGGTAGGACGGCACCTGCACGAATTCGCGCGAGGTCGTATTAACCCAGATGCCGAGCACGCGCTCCTTGCGTCTTGTGCGGAATGTCATGCGCGGGCCGGTTACCGTCACCACCAGATCATAATTGGCTTGCCGCACGGTCTTGCCGGGGTCGGGCTCGACCGTGCCGAACAGCACCAGATCCTCGCCGACGAAATTGGATGTGATCTGCACACGATGGTTCGACAGTGACACCACCAGCCTCTCGGCTGCGGCCTGCCGCGCGCCAAAGGCGCCAAGCACGATCGCAAGCATGAGCATCAGGCGCCGCATTGTCATGGGTTCTTGACCAGTCGGATCGAGAAGAGGTCGGTTGGCGCCACCACGAGGTCGTAGGCAAAACGGATGCCGACCAGCAGCACTAGGATGCCGAGCAAAAGCCGCAGCCGCTCGCCACGGATCTTCTGGCCGGCGCGTGCGCCGAACTGCGCGCCGGACACGCCGCCGATCATCAGGATCAGCGCCAGCACGGCGTCGACCAGGTGATTGGCCGTCGCGTGCAGGATGGTCGCCGTGGTCATGGTGACCAGCGTCAGAATTGTGGAGGTGCCAATCACTGTCGCGGTCGGCACGCGCAACAGATAGATCAGCATCGGTACCAGCATGAAGCCGCCGCCGACGCCGAGAACGGCGCCAATGAAACCGATAATGGCGCCGATCGCCCAGACCGGAATCACCGAGACATAGATGCGCGAGCGTTTAAAGCGGAATTTGAGCGGCAACCGGTGGAACCAGGCATGGCTGCCCGGCCGGCGCAGGTCGGCCGGCTGGCCGCGGCGTGCGCGGTTGATGGCGCGCACGCTTTCACTCACCATCAATACGCCGACCACGCTGAGCAGCGTCACATAGGCGAGGCCGATCATCAGGTCGAGCTGGTCGACCGCGCGCAGCAAGGTGAACAGCCAGACACCGATGACGGTGCCGGCGCCACCGCCGATCAGCAGCATGGCGCCGAGCGCAAAATCAATCGAACGCCGGCGCCAATAGGCGAGGAATCCGGTGAACAGCGAAGCGGCAATCTGCGGCGAGACGCTCGCTACCACCACCGCCGGCGAAATGCCGATGAAAATCAAGAGTGGCGTCATCAGGAAGCCGCCGCCGATGCCGAACATGCCGGAGATGAATCCGACCGCCAGCCCCATCGCCAGGATGAGGAAGATGTTCACGGGCACATCGGCGATCGGAAGATAAATCTGCACGCGAGGCGTTCCGCCGTTTAAAGCTGGTCAGCGGCGCCACCGTCCGAGGTCGACGACTCTGGCCGTAAGGTACGGCGATCTTAGCGGCCTATGCGGTCGGGAGCACGTCTTTGGGCAATTGGCCGCGCTTGTTCACCGATTTCCGACAGCGAAAGCGCCGAGCGCCAAGGGTGAGCGCGAAGGCTTGTGCGACTTGGTCGGCGTGGCATTGGCCTTGTCCCAGCCGCCGGGCGGGGTCGGTACTTCGGTCGCCTTGTCCGGTTGCGGCATGACCTTGAAGGTCTCGACCGCATGGCGGGCCGCCGCGAGTTCCTTGGGGTCGAGGTGTCCGGCGACAGTGTCGCGCTTGCTGGCAGCTTCCTTGTCGCCATGGGCGGCGGCCAGCGCGAACCATTTGTAGGCCTCGCTCAGGTTCTTGCCGACGCCGATGCCGCGCGCATAGAGGATGCCGAGATTGTATTGGCTGTCGGCGATGCCGTGTTGGGCCGCCTTGCGGAACCAGGTGACGGCGTTCGCATAATCCGGCTTGTCGTCGATACCTTCGGCATAGAGTACCGCGAGGTTATGCATGGCCTTGGCGTTACCCTGCTTGGCGGCATCGAGATAAATCCGCCGGGCCTCGCCGAGGTCTTTCTTCACCCCGAGGCCCTTCTCCAGCATGCTGGCATAGCGGAATTGCGCGAGTGCCAAGCCCTTGGACGCTGCGCGCTCATACCAGTGCGCCGCCTGCCGGAGGTCGACCGGTACGCCGCGGCCTTCCGCAAAGCGCACCCCCATTTCGTAAGCCGCACTGGCATCGCCGGCGGTTGCGGCCTCGCGCAAGCGCGCGCTGCCGATCGCGGACGGCAACCGGTCGGAGTCTTCGGCTGGATTTGTGGGCGGAATGGCCGCCACGGGGGCGGGGTTTTGCGTGCGCGCGCTATCGGGGAGAGAGCCTGTGATGTCGCCGGAGTTGTACTGAATCTTCGGATCCATGAACGGGTTCGGCGCGCTTTCAGCACTCTTCTGCGCCGTGGGCGGCAGCGGACCAATCGGGGTCGGCATCAGCAGGCTGGAAGCGTCGTTATTGGCAGGCGCGGCCGCGATCCTGGAAGCATCTGGTGCTGCGGCCGGTTTTGTATCCACGCGCTGCGCGATTTTCGCTATGCCGCCGAGACCGCGCTCCAATAACGACTTGCCGGCGAACTGCGCGGCACCGACCACCAGCGCGACGATGCTGGCGGCGACCAGCAGCGATTTCACCCGCTTCATCATTTTGGCGGAAAACGACGGACTGTCCGGGTTCTCGTCGTCCATCGGTCCCGAAACGCGGGGCTCGGTCGTCTCCTGCTGCTCCATCGCAGCCTTGGCGGCGCGGCGGGCAGCGGCGATGAAATTGGACTGGCTGGCGGCTGAGCCCGCTGCCGGCCGTGCGCCGCCGAGCGCGGCTTCCGAGGCGGCGATACGCGCGGCCGGATGAGCGCGCTGTGGCGGCGGGCCCGAACCAGGCTCGAGCGGCTGGTCGGGTGGCAGGTCCGGGTTGATCGGCAGTTGCCCGGCGGCAGGCAAGCGCTTTTGCGTCGGCGCAGGCGCCTGGGGAGGTTGCGGCCGGGGCTTGGCCTGCATTGGGGGGACGACCGGAGGAGGTGCCGCTAGGGGCGCTTCCGGTATGGCCTGCATTTGCGCGGGCGCGTCCAATTGCGGCGCGGCCGGCAGGTGCTCCGGCTCGGCCAGGGGCGGCTTAGGTGTCGGTGTAGACGGTTGCGGCGCCGCGAAGGCCTGTTCCAGCGCGGACGAAGCCGACATGGCTGGCCGCGATGCGGCCAACGCCTGTTCCAGCGCGGAGACGGCCGGGGCGTCGTCCGGTCCGGGCATTTCGTGCGGATAGGACGGCGTCGACGGCGCCCAGGACTCGGCGGACGAATCGTCGACCAGCCGTACCCCGAGTTTGCCGACCGGCTGGGTGAGTTCGTACGGCTCCTCCTCCGCGATCGGCGCAGGAGGCGACGGCCCCCGCCGCTCGCTGCGGATATCCTTTTCAATCGTTGCCAGCCGGTCGACCACCAGACCGAGCGTGCCGTGCACCGCATCGAGCGCGTCCTGGGTGCGCGCCATATCCTGTTTGAGCGCGTCAACGGCCGGCGACGGTTCGTTCGCCCGTGCGCTTTGCTTGTGCGCGCGCATTTCCTCCAAATGGACCAGCAGATCGGCGAGCCCACGCTCGATGACGTCCAGGTGGCCGAGCCGGCTATCGGAGACATCCAACCGTTCCACCAACGAGACGATGCGATCTTCGAGATGGCTCACCGCGACGTTGTCGTTGCTGCGCGCATGCTGGATCTGTTCGATTTTGTCGGACAGCGCCTGCACCAGCGCTTCCAGCCGTGGCGGCACCGTGCTGCCGGTCTGCGCGCGTTCAGTGAGCGTGTGAGACAGCGCCTCGATGCGGGCTTCCAAAGTGTTGAGGACGTCGCCGACCGCGCTGTGGGCGATCTGTTCGACCCGGTCGGAAAGGCCCTGCACTTCGGCCGCCAGCAGACCCACCGCCTCGTTGGAGGCGACGTTGCCGGCCATGCTGCGGAGGGTGGTGATGGCATGCTCAAGCTGCTGCAGGGTGGCCGGGTCTTTCTGCGCGACGATCAGGTCGATCCGCTGCGCCAGCCCTTCCACCGCTTCAGTGAAGCCGACCAGATGCTCCGCCGGGGTCAGTTCGCGCAATGTGTCGCGCACCTCGGAGAGCCCGTGCTCGATGCCGGCCAGTGCGCTGGCGTCGATACCGGCCTGCCGGCCTTCGGCGATGCGCTGGGAGAGGCCGGCGATCTGCTTCTCGATGGCGTCGATCGCGCGCTTGGGCATGGCATCGTCGAGCGCGCGGCCGATATCACCGAGTTCGGCGCGCAGCGCGTTAATTGCCTCTTCGACGCCCGGCTTGCGCAGGGTCTCGATCTGGTCGGTGATTTTGCGGAGCTGTTGCTCCAGTCCCGACAGGTCTTGCATCGGAACCGCCGCGCGCGGTGGGGTGGGTTCCGTCTGCGGTGGCCGTTGCTCGGCCATCGGCGGCCGAGTTGCTGCCGGCGCCGGCGCGAAAGGTGTGGCGGCCGGCATTGCAACGGCTTCGCCGTTGAGCTTGCGCTGGCGAGCCGCGATCTCAGCCAGAGCGCGGTCGAGTGCCGGCGGCAATTGCACGTTCGGCCGCGGCGGCATCGCCGGCTTCGGTGCCATCATCGGCTGTGGCGGCATGGCGGGCGCCAGTGGGGGCGCCACAGGCTGACGTGCGTACTGATCGAGCCGGTGGTCGAGCCGCCCGATCAAGGCGGCGGCCTGGGCCTCTTCTTGCGGGCGCCGCGGGGCATAAGCCGCGGGACCGGTGCGGGTAAACTGTTCGATGCGGCGGGTGAGGTCGTCGAGCCGCTGATGCACGCTGGCCAGTTCCGCGCGTTGGACGGCGTCGTCGCGATGCGCATGAGCATAAGATTGCCCGGCAAGCCCCGCTTGCGTGGCCTGCTGCAGGATGACCGTGTTGAGCCAGTCGCCGAGCGACAGACCGGAGCGGCGTGCCGCTTCCTTGGCCGTCTCGCGGGCTTCCGGTCGGATGCCTTTAACACTCCACGGGACGCCAAATTTCATGCTCACACCCGAGTTAGGTGGAGGCGCAAAGAGCCGCGAGGGACTCTCACGGAACCGGGGCACGTTAACGGAAGGGAAGTACGAGCTCGGTTCTCAGGCCACCCTGCGACTTTTTCCTAATTGAGGTAAACAGGCGGTTAAGAATCGGCGGAAGTGCCGGATTGGCCCTGCGTATTTCGCTTTAGTAGCGCCGGGCGGCGCCTTAACGCGGCTGTAAGCGGGATGCGCGATGCTTTTTGCTCGCGTCTGGGGAAGCGCCGGTCCGTTCTTGCAGTCGTCACATTGCCTCAATAGTTGACGAAGCGTTAAAGGTGCTCGGCCGGGCGCCGCGGCAGGATGCCGGGAGAAGAAAAATGCCGACCTATAAAGCGCCAGTCGACGATGCCCTGTTTCTCTTGAACGACGTCTTCCATTTCGAGCGCTACGGCAATCTGCCCGGTTTCGCCGATGCCTCTCCCGATATCGTGGAAGCGGTGTTGCGCGAGGCCGGCAAGTTCAGCGAGGAGGTGGTGGCGCCGCTCAACCGCATCGGCGACACCGAGGGCTGCACGCGCAAGGCCGACGGCAGCGTGGCCACGCCGACCGGTTTCAAGGACGCCTACCGGCAGATGGTCGAAGGCGGCTGGATCGGCATCTCGGTGCCGGCCGAATTTGGCGGCCAGGGCCTGCCGGCGACGATGACCTCCATCGTCAACGAGTTCCTCTGCTCGGCCAATGTGTCCTTCGCGATGTATCCCGGTCTCACGCAGGGCGCGATCGCCGCGCTGCTGGCGCATGCCTCGCCCGAGTTGCAGGCGAAATATCTGCCCAAGATGACCGAAGGGACATGGACCGGCACCATGAACCTCACCGAGCCGCATTGCGGCACCGATCTCGGGCTCTTGCGTACCAAGGCGGTGAAGCAGGCCGACGGCAGCTACAAGATCACCGGCACCAAGATTTTCATCTCGGCCGGGGAGCATGATCTCGCCGAGAACATCATTCATCTGGTCCTGGCGCGCATCGAAGGCGCGCCTGCCGGCACCCACGGCATCTCGTTGTTCATCGTGCCGAAAATCATGGTCGGCGACGACGGCGCATTGGGCGCGCGCAACGGCGTGTCCTGCGGCTCGCTCGAAGAGAAGATGGGCATCCACGGCAACGCCACCTGCGTGATGAACTATGACGGCGCCACGGGCTGGCTGATCGGCGAGGAGAACCGCGGCCTCAACGCTATGTTCGTGATGATGAACGAGGCCCGCCTCGGCGTCGGCATTCAAGGGCTGGCATTGTCCGAGGTCGCCTATCAAAACGCGGCGATCTACGCGAAAGAGCGCCTGCAAGGCCGCGCCATCTCGGGCGTCAAATATCCCGACAAGCCGGCCGATCCCATTGTTGTCCATCCGGACGTGCGGCGCGCGTTGATGACCATCCGCGCGATCAACGAAGGAGGGCGCGCGCTGGTGATCTGGGCTTCGCTGCAAGGCGACGTCGCCCGCCGCTCCGGCAACGACAAGGAGCGCCAGAGCGCCGACGATCACATGGGCCTGCTGACTCCGGTGATCAAAGGCGTGCTCACTGATCTGGGCTTCGCCAACACGGTGATGGCGCAGCAGGTCTATGGCGGACACGGCTACATCGCCGAGCAGGGCATGGAACAGTTCGTGCGCGACGCCCGCATCCCGATGATCTACGAGGGCGCCAACGGCATCCAGGCGCTCGATCTGGTCGGCCGCAAGATCTGCAAAGACGGCGGCCGCGCGCTGATGGCCTTCCTCGGCGAGGTCGGCGCTTATGTGAAGGACAAGAGCGCCAACGAAAAGATGAAGCCCTACGTCACGCCGCTCGGCGTCGCCGCCGGCCATCTGCAGCAGGCCTCGATGTGGTTCATGCAGAACGCCATGGCCAAACCCGACAATGCCGGTGCCGGCGCCTACGACTACATGCACATGTTCGGCCTGGTGGCGCTCGGCTACATGTGGGCGCGCATTGCCGAGGCCGCGCTGCCCAAGGCGGACCGTGACGCCACCATGAAGAACAAGCTGATCACCGGCCGCTTCTTCATGGAGCGCATGCTGCCGGAGACCGCGGCTCATCTCGCCCGCATCCAGGCGGGCGCCGACAGCATGATGGCGATGGCCGACGACGCCTTCTGACGCCGCGTTGGCGGGGAAGGGACGAAACAGCTTCTCGCCGCGCACCGGCGTGTTGACGTCATCGCCCACGCGCAACGATTTTTGGGTGGTTGCATTTCAATCTGTTCAGCGCGGCTCACGATCGTGCGTTCGTCGTCGCAGGAAATCCTGCTGATCTCCGCGTCTTTCCCTCAGTTGATCGCCGGAGGTTGAGTCTAGGCCTCGAAAGATGTCGCGTAGCGACTGGCCTGCGCCGCCGGAGCCTTGACCCGTCGTGCCACCGAAACCTCCATTGCCATAGCGATAACCGCCGTCGCCATGTTGGACGCCAGCGCCGTATCCAGCGCCCGCGCCGCCGCGCTTCTGCGCTGAGGATGGCGTAAGACTGAAGGCCAATGCTGCTACCAACACAGCGATGGATGCCAACGCTAGTAACTTCCTACCCATTTGCATCGGAAGCTCCTCTTGGTTGGTGCGACGATCGAACGTCAGGCCCAAGAGAATCTCAATGATATGCGTCAACATGAATATGATGATACCGAAATGAAACGATAAAAAAATGAAACGAAAAAGATGAGCTGACGGAAACTCAAAGCGAATGACATTGCCTGAAGCGATTCAAAATATTCGTGCGAAATAGATATTCATTCGATTCGGTGGCCGCAAAATTTTCGCGCACGCATTCTTGCCCGCCGTTCCACGTCATTCTTGGCGGCGCCGAAATTCCAAGACGGCCACAAGCCAGCAAATTGCTGCATTGCATTCTGGCGGTTGCGGGAACGGGCCGGCGGCCAACCGCCGCTTTGACGGCAGCCGGACCGTCCGCATAACCTATCAGCCATAATCAAAAAGATTCTCAGGGGTGAAACAATGGCGTCAATTTCGGGAAAGGTTGATCCAGTCGTGCGCCGCGTGACGGCCGCCGACATTATCGATGCCTTGGGCAAAGGCTTGCGCGACTTCCAGGCGATGCCGCTCTACGGTCTTGCCATCGGCGCATTCTTTGCCATCGGTGGTAACATCATCGTGTTGAGCGTTACCGCTCTCGGCGTGAGCTATCTCGCTTACCCGATGGCGGCGGGCTTCGCGCTGATCGGTCCGTTCGCCGCGTTTGCGCTTTATGAAATGAGCCGCCGCCGCGAGAGGGGAGAGAGACCGTCGCTGCGCGGCATCTGGGAATTCCTGCGCCATCCCAGCGAAATGGGTTGGATGGCGTTTGTCACCGTGTTCATCTTCCTGGTTTGGATGTACCAGGTGCGGATGTTGATGGCGCTGTTCCTCGGGCTGCACGCGTCATTCTCGACCCTTCAGCAGTTCATCAATGTCGTGCTCTCCACCAATGAAGGGCTCGCCTTTCTGGTCGTCGGCAATATGGAAGGAGCGGTGCTCTCGCTCGTCATGTTTTCGCTGACGGTGGTGTCGTTTCCGCTCTTGCTCGACCGTGAAGTCGATTTCGTCACCGCCATGATCACCAGCGTGAAGGCGGTGGTCGCCAGCCCCGTGCCGATGGTCACCTGGGCGGCTATTATCGTCATGTTGCTGATCATGTCGGCCTTGCCCTTCTTCCTCGGCCTTTTGGTGACGCTGCCGGTGCTCGGCCATACGACCTGGCATCTCTACCGGCATATCGTCGAGCCGCTGCCCGCTGCTCCGGCGTGATCTCAGCGCAGCGCGCGCGGCTCGATCATTGCCGAGAGCCGCGGCATTGGTGACCGGCGCTGCGTGTGCATCAGCGCCATGCGATCAAAAGCGCCGTCCGGGCAGAAAAGCTCGAACGAGGCGAGGATGCGATCGATGTGTTTTCCGTCGTGCGCAAATGGCAGCAGCAAGCGCTCGAAATGCACCTCGCGGTGGTTGCGGTCGATCACGTCGTGAATGGTGTAGATCGGGCAGCCGGAGTCGACCGCGCGGTGATAGGGTGCCAGCGCGTCGGCGGCGGCGATTGGCGGCAATACGGTGTGAAGATAGCGGCCCCGGCAATCGGCTGAGTCGTAGAGCTGTCCGACAGCCGCCCCGTGAAAACGGATGGCGAAGAGCGCCTGTCCGTCCTCGCTGATCACATCGATGACGCTGAGATGATCCGACATGCTGGACAGACTGTCGATTTGCACCGTCTGCCATTGTGGAATGGACAGCCCGTTCAAATTTTGTGTCCAGAGATTGAGCAGCCATCGTTGATGTACGGCGCGAACGACATCCGGCCGCGCGACTTTGAAGGTCATCCCCTGAGCCCCCGCCCGCACCTTCAATATCGGTTTGCTGCCGCGGCGCCACTGCCAACAACGTGTACAAATTTCAAAATAGGAATACGAATTGCGCTCGGGTGCCGGCCCGAAACCGCGCTCAGCCGGCGAAGGCCGGCATCACCTCGCGCGAGAACAGCGTGAGCGAGCGCGCGGCATCGGTGTCCGACATGTCGCCAAACACCATCTGGCACAGAAGATAATTGATTCCGGCCTCCTGCTGCAGTCGCGCGACATAATCGCGCACGGTCGTCGGCGAGCCGGCGATCCCGTGACCGATTGCCGCCAAACTGGCGAAGTCGGCTGGGTATATGTCCTGTAGCGTGAACGCGGCACCCGCACGGCGCCAGATCCAGTCCATGGCCTCGCGCCAGTGCGCATAGGCTGTCGTGGCGATGCGCTGCGCCTCGGCGTCGGTCTCGGCCACCACGATGTGGCGGGTGATACCGATCATCGGCAACGTATCGATGTTGCGGCCGAGCGCGCGCCATTCCTGAACGTAGCGCTCGCTGATGGCCTGCGCCCGCGCCGACGGCCCGAGCGAGACAACATTGATGCTGCGCGGTGCCGCCCAGCCGATCGCCTCGGCATTGGGGGCTCCGTACCAGATCGGCGGATGTGGGCGCTGCACCGGCTTCGCCTGCACCACGTAGTCCTTGTAGCGATAGAATCGCCCGTCGAAATCGAGCACCTCGCTCTCGAAGGCGCGCATCAGCACGGCGAAGGCTTCATGGTACATGGCCGGCGCCGCCGCCGGATCGATGCCAAATCTCTGGTGCTCCAACAGTGCGCCGCCACGGCCGACGCCGACCATCAGCCGCCCGCCGCTTAGATGGTCGAGCATGCAGATTTCCTCGTAAAGCCGCAGCGGGTGATAGAGCGGCAGGACGTAAACCAGCGGTCCCAGCCGGATGCGCTGGGTGCGCGCGATGGCGGCGGCGAGGAACACGCTGGGACTCGACGCCATGCCGAGTGGAGTCGAATGATGCTCGGCCAGATGATAGCCGTCATAGCCTTCGCGCTCGATCAACTCGAGCAGGCGCAGGCGGCTGGCGAGCAGGGCACCGAGCGGGCGGCCGTCGCTGTCGAGATGGTCGAAAATTCCAAATTTCAACACGCTTCCTCTCCCCGGCTGCCCCATGATGCGGTGGGTCGTGCAAAGTGGGCCTGATGGGCGGTTGTGTTCCGCCCTGGTTTCCAGCGAGCTTAATTGACCACTGGAAGTATCGTTAGCTATCGTGGCGCGAATAACTAGACATCCTTGGGAGGAAGACGATGCGTAAAATGACGACCTTCATGCTTGGCCTTGCCACCGCCGCGCTGGTCGGTGTGTCGGCGCAAGCGCAAGGCGTGATCAAGATCGGCCTGATCGAGCCCTATTCCGGCCAGTTCGCCGATGCCGCGGCGCAGCAAGACAATGCCATCAAGCTGTTCATGAAGCAGAATGGCGACATGGTCGCCGGCAAGAAGATCGAGATCATCCGCAAGGACACCGGCGGCATCAATCCGCCAGTCGCCAAGCGGCTGGCGCAGGAGCTGGTCACCCGCGACAAGGTCGATATCCTGGCCGGCTTCGTGCTGACGCCCAATGCCATGGCTGCCGGCGACATTTCCAAGGAAGCCAAGAAGTTCATGGTCGTGATGAACGCGGCGACCGCGATCATCACCACCAAGTCGCCCTATATGGCGCGCACCTCGGTGACCATTCCGCAGCTCGAAGAGACCTTCGGCAAATGGGTCGCCACCCATACCAAGATCAAGAAGGTCTACACGATGGTCTCCGACTATGGCCCGGGCCATGACGCCGAGCAGTCGTTCCAGGCCGGCTTCAAGGCGGGCGGCGGCACCATTGTTGGTTCCGTGCGCATGGCGGTCGCCAATCCTGACTTCTCGGCCTATGTGCAGAAGGCCAAGGATATCAACCCGCAAGGCATCTTCGTGTTCATCCCGGGCGGCGCGCAGCCCGGCGCCTTCGGCAAGGCTCTGGCCGAGCGCGGCATCGACACTAAGAAGGTCCAGATCATGGGCCAGCTCGAGATCACCGACGAGGCCGCGCTCAAGAGCATGGGCGACGGGGCGCTCGGCATCATCACCGCCGGCCACTACGACTACAATCACAAGTCCAAGTTGAACGCAGCCTTCGTGAAGGCTTACAACGCGGAATTCCACCGCAACCCCGACTTCTTCTCGATCGGCGCCTGGGACGGCATGCACCTGATCTACGCCGCCCTGAAGAAGACCAAGGGCAATGCCGACGGCGAGAAACTGATCAAGGCTGCCGAAGGCATGAAGTGGGAAAGCCCGCGCGGTCCGGTGTCGATCGACCCCAAGACGCGCGACATCATCCAGACCGTCTATGTGCGCAAGGTCGAGAAGGTCGGCGGCAAGCTGGTCAACGTCGACATCGCCGAGATCCACAACGTCAAGGATCCGGTGAAAGAGCGTATGATGAAGAAGTGACGCTCGCCGTCACGCGGTGAATGTACGCCATGAGCGGGTCCACCTCGGGCCCGCTCATTTTATTCCACGCAAGTGGAAATTGAGGTTTGACAAGGCTGCCGACCGCGGTCCCCCGCGCGTGGGACCGGCCGGAAATTAATTTCCGGCTATGTCTGTCGGCTGCCACCTTGCCGGCCCCAAACAGGCGCGCTAGGTGGATAACTCATGGACGTTCTCAATCTCCCGCGGCCGGCCTGGATGAGTGAGGACCTCGTCCTGCTCGAAGAGCAGGCGCGCCGCTTCATCGCCGACACTTACGTTCCCGATCTCGACCGCTGGCATGAGGCCGGCATCTATCCCCACGACGTCTGGACCAAGGCGGGCGAGGCCGGTCTGCTCTGCGCCTCCATGCCGGAGGAATATGGCGGCGCCGGTGGCACGTTCGCCCACGAGGCGGTGATCAACCGTGAATTCTCGCTCGCCGGTTTCGACACCTTCGGCGCGCCGCTGCATTCCGGTATCGTCGCACCTTATATTTTGCATTACGGGACGGAGGAGCAGAAAAAGCGTTGGCTGCCTAAGCTCGCGACCGGCGAGCTGGTTGGCGCCATCGCCATGACCGAGCCCGGCACCGGCTCTGACCTGCAGGGCGTGCGCACCAAGGCGGAGAAATCCGGCAACGGCTACGTGCTCAACGGCTCCAAGACCTTCATCACCAACGGCCAGCACGCCAACCTGATCATTGTCGTCGCCAAGACCGAACCCAAAGCCGGCGCAAAGGGCGTCTCGCTGATGGTGGTGGAGACTGACCAGGCGCCCGGCTTCCGCCGCGGCCGCAAGCTCAAGAAGCTCGGCATGGATTCCGCCGACACCTCGGAATTATTTTTCGAGGACGTGAAGCTGCCGGCCGAGAATCTGCTCGGCACCGAGGAGGGGCAGGGATTCTACCAATTGATGAAGGAACTGCCGCAAGAGCGGCTGATCGTCGCCGTGCACGCGGTCGCCATGATGGAGCGGGCGCTCGCGCTCACCATCGACTACGTCAAGCAGCGCTCGGCCTTCGGCAAGAAGATCATCGAGTTTCAGAACACCCAGTTCGAGCTCGCCGAATGCAAGACCGACACCACCATCGCCAAGGTTTTTCTCGACCATTGCATCGGCGAGCATGTCGCCGGTCGTCTTGATACCGTCACGGCTTCGATGGCGAAATACCGGCTGGCCGACACGCAAGCGAAAGTGATCGACCGCTGCCTGCAATTGTTCGGCGGCTATGGCTATATGGACGAGTATCCGATCTCGCGGCTCTACCGCGATGCGCGCGTGCTGCGCATCTATGCGGGGACCAACGAGATCATGAAGCTGCTGATCGCGCGGAGTTTGTGATTTCTCTGTCATTCCGGGGCGCCACCCCAAGTCGGCTACAGCCGACTTGGGTAGTTCAAAATCCTGATCTCGGGTAAACCCGAGATCAGGTGCGGCGAGCCCGGAATCCAGGGCCAGGACGAAACGCTACGAGTTTATCTCTGGATTCCGGGCTCGCGGGCTTTGCCCGCGCCCCGGAATGACGAGGAGGAACCCATGCCCGATGCATTCGTCTACGACGCCGTGCGCACCCCGCGCGGACGCGGCAAGGCCGACGGCGCGTTGCACGAGGTGACGGCGCTCAATCTGGCGACGCAGGCGCTCACTGCCGTCAAGGACCGCAACAATCTTGATCCCAAACTGCTCGACGACGTCGTGCTCGGCTGCGTCGACCCGGTGGGCGAAGCCGGCGGCGACATCGCGCGCGCCTCGGCGCTGATGGCCGGTTTCGGCGACAGCGTGCCGGGCGTGCAGATCAACCGGTTCTGCGCCTCTGGCCTCGACGCTGTGAACTTCGCGGCGGCCGAGGTCATGTCCGGCCAGCACGACATGACCATTGGCGGTGGCGTCGAATCGATGAGCCGCGTCGGCATCGGCGCCTCCGGCGGCGCCTGGCCGATCGATCCGTCGATCGCGGTCGAGACCTATTTCCTGCCGCAGGGCATTTCCGCCGACCTGATCGCCACGAAGTATGGCTTCTCACGCGATGACGTCGACGCCTATGCGGTCGAAAGCCAGAAACGCGCCGGCAAGTCTTGGGAGGAGGGCCGCTTCAAGAAGTCGATCATCCCGGTCAAGGACGTCAACGGCCTCACCTTGCTCGACAAGGACGAGCACATGCGGCCGTCGACCACCATGCAGTCGCTGGCCGCGCTGCAACCTTCCTTCGTGCAAATGGGCGAGATGGGTGGCTTCGACGCGGTGGCGATCCAGAAGCACCCGGAAGTCGAGACCATCAACCACGTGCACACGCCCGGCAATTCGTCCGGCATCGTCGACGGCGCCGCCGCCGTGCTGATCGGCAACAAGGAGATCGGCAAGGCCGCCGGCTTGAAGCCGCGCGCACGCATCCGCGCCTTCGCCAATATCGGCTCCGAGCCGGCCATCATGCTCACCGGGCCGATTCCGGTGACCGAAAAGGTGCTCAAGCGAGCCGGCATGACGAAGAGCGACATCGACCTGTGGGAACTCAACGAGGCTTTTGCCTCGGTGGTTCTGCGTCACATGCAGGCGTTCGACATTCCGCACGACAAGATGAACGTCAACGGCGGTGCGATCGCCATGGGTCATCCGCTCGGCGCCACCGGCGCCATGATCCTCGGCACCGTGCTCGACGAATTGGAGCGCCGCAATCTCAACACCGCGCTGGTGACGTTGTGCATCGGCATCGGCATGGGTACTGCAACGATTATCGAGCGGGTGTGACTTTTACCCTCCCCGCAAGGGGGAGGGGAGAAGGAGGGATCGGCCGGAATGCCCAAGATCGATATCGCCAAAATACCGCTCGACACGGCGACCAATTATCCGCCGCCGTTCAACAAGGCGGTCGAGGGTCGCGCGCGCAAACGGATGGGCCGCGCCGCCGGCCTTTCCCAGTTCGGCGTCAATCTCTGCACGCTCAAGCCAGGCGCGGCCTCCTCGCAGCGCCATTGGCACGAGAACGAGGACGAGTTCGTCTATGTGCTCGACGGCGAGGTCGTGCTGATCGAGGATGACGGCGAGACGGTGCTGAAACCCGGCGATGCCGCGGGTTGGAAGGCGGGCGTCGCGAACGGGCATTGCCTGGTTAACCGCTCCGGCCGCGACGCTGTCTTCCTCGAGGTCGGCTCGCGCGCCAAGACCGAGCGCGCGTTTTATTCCGATATCGACATGATGGTCGTGCGCGATGATGCCGGCTTCCGCTACACGCGTAAGAACGGCGAGCCATATTCGAAATAGGAGCTTCCGCTCATGACGAATTTCACCCTCGACATCGACGCCGACGGCATTGCGCTGGTCACCTGGGACATGCCCGGCCGCACGATGAACCTCATCGACATGGAGATGATCGGGGAGCTGTCCGGCATCGTCGAGAAGGTCACCAACGATGCCGCGATCAAGGGTGCCGTGGTCACCTCCGGCAAGGATACGTTCTGCGGCGGTGCCGACCTCACCATGCTGGAGCGCTTCGCCTCGATCTTCGCCGCCATGGTGCGCACCGAGGGCGAGGAAGCTGCGGCGGCGATGGTGTTCACCGAAAGCCGCAAGCTCTCGCAGCTCTACCGGCAGATCGAAACCTGCGGCAAGCCATGGGTCGCCGCTGTAACCGGCACCGCCATGGGCGGCGGCTTCGAATTGATGCTTGCCTGCCATTACCGTATCGCCGCCGACAATCCGAAGACGCGGCTCGGTTTGCCCGAGATCAAGGTCGGCCTATTCCCCGGCGCCGGCGGGACCCAGCGCGTGGCGCGTATGCTGCAGCCTGCCGACGCGCTGCAATTCCTGCTCAAGGGCGACCAGCTTAAGCTCGACCGCGCCAAGGCGATGAAGCTGATCGACGCGGTGGTGCCGGCCGCCGATCTCATCAAGGCCGCCAAGGACTGGATCAAGGCCGGCGGCAAGGGGGTGAAGCCGTGGGACGAGAAGGGTTTCCGCCTGCCGGGCGGGCCGGTCTATTCCAAGGCCGGCATGATGACCTTCCCGGCCGCCAACGCCATCTACCGGCGCGAGACCTACGACAATTACCCGGCCGCACGCGCCATTCTGCAGACCGTCTATGAGGGCCTCTTGGTCGACATGGATACGGCGCTGCGCATCGAGTCGCGCTCGTTCGCCAAGATCCTGCGCTCGCCGGAAGCGGCAGCCATGATCCGCACGCTGTTCGTCTCCATGCAGGAGCTGAACAAGGGTGCGCGGCGGCCTGCGGGCGTGGCGCCGTCGACGCTGAAGAAGATCGGCATGGTCGGCGCCGGCTTCATGGGCGCCGGCATCGCGCAGGTGAGCGCCGCCGCCGGCATCGAGGTGGTGCTGATCGACCGCGACCAGGAGACCGCCGACAAGGGCAAGGCCGGCTTGCACAAGGCGCTCAGCGATCGCGTGATGAAGGGCCGCATGAAGGGCGCCGAGCGCGATGCGCTGCTCGAAAAGATCACGCCGACCGCCGATTACAATGCGCTGAAAGACTGCGACCTCGTCATCGAGGCGGTGTTCGAGGACCGCAAGATCAAGGCCGAGGTGATCGCCAAGATCCAGGCGGTGATCCGCGACGATGCAATCTTTGCCTCCAACACGTCGACCTTGCCGATCACCTCGCTGGCATCCGAATTCAAGGACCCGGCGCGCTTCATCGGCATCCATTTCTTCTCGCCGGTCGACCGCATGATGCTGGTCGAGATCATCCTCGGCAAAGAGACCGGCGACAAGGCGCTGGCGGTCGCGCTCGATTACGTGCGCGCCATCCGCAAGACGCCGATCGTGGTGAACGACAGCAGAGGCTTCTACACCTCGCGCGTGGTCGGCACCTATATTCGCGAAGGCCATCTCATGCTTACCGAAGGCGTGCCGGCGGCGATGATCGAGAATGTCGGCCGCATGGCCGGCATGCCGGTCGGGCCGCTCTCGCTCAACGACGAGGTGGCGGTCGATCTCGCCTGGAAGATCCTGAAGGCGACCGAGGCCGATCTCGGCGCCAAGGCCATCGACCCGCGTCAGAAGACGCTGCTCGAGGAGATGGTGGAGAAGCGCGGCCGTTTCGGGCGCAAGAACGGCAAGGGCTTCTACGACTACGCGCCGGGTCAGCCCAAGAAACTCTGGCCGGGCTTGGGCGAATTACAGCCGAAGCAGCTCGACCCTGACAAGATCGACATCGAGGAATTGAAGCTGCGCCTGCTCGGCATCCAGGCGCTGGAGACCGCGCGCTGCTTCGAGGAGCAGGTCTTGACCGACGTGCGCGAGGCCGATGTCGGTTCTATCCTCGGTTTTGGCTTCGCGCCGTTTTCCGGCGGCACGCTGTCGTGGATCGACCAGATCACGCCCAAGCGCTTCGTCGCGCTCTGCCGCGGCCTGGAGAAGAAATACGGCGCGCGCTTTGCGCCCAGCAAGCTGCTGCTCGATCTCGCCGAGAAGAACGAGACCTTCTACGGCCGCTTTGCCCCGGCGAGGAAGAAGGAGGCGGCCTGACCAATTCTGTCATTGCCGGGCTTGATCCGGCAATCCATGATGCCATTCGACAATGGCAGTCTTTCATTAGACAAGAGCAGGCTGCTTTTCATCATGGATGCGCGGGACAAGCCCGCGCATGACGAAGGATACATGGCGCGGGCGAACCCCTTCGCCTTTCGCGCGTTGAGAACTCCATGACCGACAAAAAAGCTTCTCTGCTGCGCTGGCGCGAAATTCCCCGCGGCGTCTGGGCGCTCGGGCTGGTCTCGCTGTTCATGGACGTCTCCTCCGAGATGATCCACGCGCTGCTGCCGCTCTACCTGGTGAGCGTGCTCGGCGCCTCGACGCTGGAGGTCGGCGTCATCGAAGGCATCGCCGAGGCCACGGCGTCGATCACCAAGGTGTTTTCCGGTGTGGTCAGCGATTATCTGGGCCAACGCAAATGGCTGGCCGCGGTCGGCTATGGCCTGGCGGCGATCACCAAGCCGGTGTTTCCGCTCGCCCCCAATATCGGCTGGGTGATCGGCGCGCGCTTCGTCGACCGCGTCGGCAAGGGCATCCGCGGCGCGCCGCGCGATGCGCTGGTCGCCGATCTCACGCCAAAGGGCTTGCGCGGCACCGCCTTCGGCCTGCGGCAATCGCTCGACACCATCGGCGCCATGCTGGGCCCGCTGCTGGCCATCGTCTTCATGGCCGCCTTCGCCGACAATTTCAGGCATGTGTTCTGGATCGCGGTGATCCCCGCCTTCATCGCGGTCGCCATCATCGTGTTCGGCGTGCGTGAGCCGCGCCATCCGGCGGGCGCGCATGCCGCGAAGTCACCGCTCACACGCGCCGAGCTTGCCCGCCTCGATATCGGCTATTGGATCGTCGTCGGCGTGGCGGCGATCTTCACGCTGGCGCGCTTCAGCGAAGCCTTCCTGCTGTTGCGCGCGCAGTCGGTCGGCGTGCCGTTCGCCCTGGTGCCGGTGGTGATGGTGGTGATGAACGTGGTCTATTCGCTGTCGGCCTGGCCGGCGGGCGCGCTCTCCGATTCCATCGGCCGTTATCGCCTGATGATCTCGGGCTTCGCGCTCTTGATCGTGGCGGATCTGGTGCTGGGGCTCGGCAACAGCGTGCTCACGGTGATGATCGGCGTGGCGCTGTGGGGCCTGCACATGGGCCTCACGCAGGGCCTGTTGTCGGCGCTGGTCGCCGACACCGCGCCACCCGAACTGCGCGGCACCGCCTTCGGCGTGTTCAATCTGGTCAGCGGTGTCGCGCTGCTGGCGGCCAGCATCGTCGCCGGCGGTCTGTGGCAATGGGTCGGCCCCGACGGCACTTTCCTGGCCGGCGCGCTGATTACCGCAGTGGCGCTTGTGGTCCTGCCACTGGCGCATCGGCGAAAGGTGAGGGCGGAGGCAAAATAAGTTTGGGAGTGGAGGAGACATCCTCCGTTCGTCCCCGCGGAAGCGGGGACCCAGGCTTTGTTACGGTGTTAAGCCTTCGCCCAAATCACGCCAGTTGGGATTATCCTTCTCAAGAAGTTCGAGCTTCCAAGCGCGATTCCATTTTTTCATGCGACGCTCGCGTATAAGCGCCGATTCTCGCATCTCGTGCGTCTCGTACCAAACGAGATTCTTGACCCCGTAGTCGCGTGTGAAGCCGGAAATGACGCCGTCGCGGTGCTGCCACACGCGTTTCAGCAGGTCGTCGGTCATGCCGATGTAAAGCGTTCCGTTACGCCGGCTCGCAAGCATGTACACATAGAATGCCATTGCTTGTTGCCCCTGAGTCCCCGCTTTCGCGGGGACGAACGGAAACAAAGATTATGCACTACTCACACCACCACCGTCAGCCGCTTCGCCGCGCGCGTGACGCCGGTGTAGAGCCAGCGCTCGCGTGAGTCGGGAAACGCAAAACTCTCGTCGAACAGCACCACGTTATCCCATTGCGACCCTTGCGCCTTGTGCACGGTGAGCACATAGCCGTAGTCGAATTCGTCGTAGGGCTTGCGCCGCGACCAATCGACCTGCTCGATGCCGCCGGTGAAGCATTCCGGCCGCACCGATACCTTCACCCCGCGCCGGCCGGTCTCGTCGTCCGGCAGCAGGCGTAACGTCATGATGCCGCTCTTGCGCCCGCCGCGCTCCTTCACCATCCAGAGCGAGCCGTTGAACAGGGCCTTCTTGCGGTTGTTGCGCAGGCACACGAGCTTGTCGCCGGACTCCGGCATCTCCTCCTCGAAGCCGCGGCGCGCGCGCATGCGCGTATTGTAAGCGCGCCGCGTGGCGTTGCGCCCGACCAGCACCTGGTCGGCATCGAGCACGGCTTGCGGATCGAGATCGTTCTTGCGCACGACTTCGCTGTCGCCGTAGCGGCCGGGCTCGAGCGTGTCGCCGGCGCGGATGTCCATCGACAGCCGCACGATCGGATCATCCTGCGCCTGCCGATGCACCTCTGTCAGCATGGCGTCGGGCTCGGCCTCGGTGAAGAAGCCGCCGCCCTGGATCGGCGGCAGTTGCGCCGGATCGCCCAGCACCAGGAGCGGCACGCCGAACGACAACAAGTCGCGGCCGAGCTCGGCGTCGACCATGGAGCATTCGTCGATCACGATCAGGTCGGCCTTGGAGGCCGGCGCCTCGTCCCACAGGTCGAAGCTCGGTACCTCCTCGCCGCTTTCGCGCGCGCGGTAGATCAGGCCGTGGATGGTGGTGGCGCCGTGGCAGCCCTTGCCGCGCATCACCGAGGCCGCCTTGCCAGTGAAGGCGGCGAACTTCACCTCGCCGTCGACCCCGTCGGCGATGGTGCGGGCCAGCGTCGTCTTGCCAGTACCGGCATAGCCGAACAGGCGGAACACCGGCGGCGTGCCGTTGCGGCCGGGCTTGGCTTTCAGCCAGTCGGCGACGGATTTGAGCGCGGTGTCTTGTTGCGGGGTGAATTTCGTCATGGCGCGACAGCAATAGCCGAAATTTGGGCCCCGCAACAGAACAAAATATGAACAGCGTCGAAATCGACAGGGAATGATTGCGACCGTCATTGAGACGTCATATCATGTCGATATGTCTCGACATATGGACGTGAAAGTCATGCAGGCCAAGAAAGCGCAATCAGCCTTTTCCGCGCTCGCCCAGCCGACCCGGCTGAAGGCCTTCCGCCGGCTGGTGGCGGCGCACCCCGATGGCCTGCCGGCTGGCGAGATCGCTGCCTACTGCAAGGTGCCGCACAACACTATGTCGACCCATCTCGCCGCGCTCCTGCGCGGTGGCCTGATCGCGGTGGCGCGCGAGGGCCGCGTCATGAACTACCGCGCCGATCTCGACGGCTTGCGCGGGCTCGTCGGCTTCCTGATGCGCGATTGCTGCGGCGGCAAGCCGGAGATCTGCGCGCCGGTGATCGATACCTTTGCCGCCTCATGCGGGCCGGCGTGTGCGGAGAAGATTCATGCCTGACCGCGTCTACAACGTCCTCTTTCTTTGTACCGGCAATTCGGCGCGCTCGATCCTGGCCGAGGCCATCCTCAACAGAGAAGGCCGCGGCCGATTCCGTGGCTTTAGCGCCGGCAGCGAACCCAAGGGCGCGGTCAATCCGTATGCGCTCGAACTGTTGCGTCATGCCGGCTACGATACATCGGGTCTGCGTTCGAAATCTTGGAGCGAGTTCGCGCAACCCGGCGCGCCGCAGCTCGATTTTGTCTTCACCGTCTGCGACAACGCCGCCGGCGAAACCTGTCCGCTCTGGCCGGGTCAGCCGGTCACCGCGCATTGGGGCATCCCCGATCCGGCTGCCGCCACCGGCAATCCCGCCGAGATCGCTTATGCCTTCGACGATGCGTACCGCATGCTCAAGCGGCGCATCGATCTGTTCCTGGCGCTGCCGATCGCCAAACTCGACCGGCTGGTGCTCACCTCGCGGCTGAAGGAGATCGGCCGCAGCGAAGGCGCAACGGCCATGGCGAAGACGGAATAAAATAACATGTATTTGGCGCGACCAACCACACACTCCGTTCATTCC
>JAKAMD010000254.1 GCA_021823875.1 Pseudomonadota bacterium
GCAGGGCGCCTTCAAGGTACCAGCGGACCGCAAGGCCGATGTAACCGGCCGGCGGCTGGTGCTGGTCGACGACGTCTTGACCTCCGGCGCCACGGTCGACGCCTGCGCCCGGGCCCTCTTGCGCGCGGGGGCTGCGCATGTCGATGTGCTGGTATTCGCCCGGGTTGTTGCGCCCATCCGCACGCCCATATAACGAGATGGCAAAACCTGACCCGGAATTCCCATGTCGTCCGCTGAAATGTCGTCCGCTAACATGCCGCCCGTCGAAATCTACACCACCCGCTGGTGCCCCTATTGCCACATGGCCAAGGCGCTGCTTCAGCGCAAAGGCGTCAGCTTCAGCGAGATCGATGTCGGGCGCGAGCGGGAGCGGCGCGCGGAAATGACCGAACGCGCCCACGGCCGCACCACCGTGCCGCAAATCTTCATCGGCGCCGTGCATGTGGGCGGCTGCGACGATCTGCACGAGCTGGAAGACGCCGGCAAGCTCGATGCCCTGTTGATGGGCGAAGGACAGAGTGCATGAGCGGTGGCAGCTTCAAGGCCGCGATGATCCAGATGCGCTCGGGCATGACGCCCGCGGCCAATATCGATGAAGCCGTGCGTTTGATCGGCGAGGCCAAGAGCGCCGGCGCCGACTATGTGCAGACGCCGGAGATGACCAACATCCTGGCGCGCAAGCGCGAGCAGCTTTTCGCGGTGATCGCCGAGGAAGAGGCCGACCCCGCGCTCGCCGCGCTGCGCGAGCAGGCGCGCAAGCTCGGCCTTTATGTTCATATCGGCTCGCTGGCGATCAAGTTCAGTCCCGAGCGCGCCGCCAACCGGTCCTATCTGATCGCGCCGTCGGGCGAGATCATTGCGCGCTACGACAAGATCCACATGTTCGACGTCGATCTCGCGGGCGGCGAAAGCTATCGCGAGTCGAACAGCTATCGCCCGGGCGAAACCGCGGTGCTGGCCGACCTGCCTTGGGGCCGGCTCGGGCTGACGATCTGCTACGATCTGCGCTTTCCCGCGCTCTACCGCGCGCTGGCCGAGGCCGGCGCCACCCTGCTGGCGATCCCGTCCAGCTTCACCAAGCAGACCGGCGAGGCGCATTGGCATGTCCTGATGCGCGCGCGCGCCATCGAGACCGGCTGCTTCGTGCTCACCGCCGCGCAAGGCGGCACGCACGAAGCCGGCCGCGAAACCTATGGCCATTCACTGATCGTTGACCCCTGGGGCCGCATCCTGGCAGAAGCCGGCGAGGACCCGGGTGTGATAATGGCCGAGATCGACATGAGTGAAGTCGCCAAGGCGCGCGGGCGCATTCCGTCGCTCCAGCACGGGCGCCGTTTCGAAATCGTCGAGCCGCTGGCGGAGCCGACCCATCTGCATGTGGTGCGGGGAGCGGAATGATCCGTTACGCACTCGTCTGCGAAAAGGGCCACAGCTTCGAAAGCTGGTTCGCCGACTCAGGCACCTTCGACAAGCAGACCAAGCGCAAGCTGGTGACCTGCCCGCAATGCGGCTCGGCCAAGGTCGAGAAGGCGCTGATGACGCCGCAGCTTTCCGCCAACAGCCGCAAGCGCAAAGCACTAGCGCCGCCGAAGCCGCAAGCGGAAGCGCCAGCGCCAGTGCCGACCGAGAAGGCGCCGGTAGCGATGATCTCGCCGCAGGAGATGGAAATCCGCGCCAAGCTGAAGGAGCTGCGCGACCATCTTACCAAGAACGCCGACGACGTGGGCGCCAAGTTTCCCGAAGAGGCGCGCAAGATGCATTACGGCGAGATCGAGCACCGCTCGATCTACGGCGTCGCCTCGCCGGAAGAGGCTAAGGACCTGGCCGAGGAAGGCATCGAATTCCATCCGTTGCCGGTGCTGCCGGACGAGCGGAATTAGTACGCCCACAGCAACAAGCCGACCCCGACCACCAGCAAGCTCATACCGGCGATTTCCCGCGGCGATGTCTCCTGCTTGAAGACATAGTGCGTCACGCCTTGCGCGAACAGCACCTCCACCAGGCCGAGCGTGCGCACGCTCGCCGCGGTGGCGATGGCAAAGCCGAGAAACCAGAATTGGGAGGCGAGAGCGCCCATGAAGCCGGCGAAGCCCGCTAGCTTGTAGGCGCGGAAGATGGCAGTCAACCGCCCCGGCTCGCGCAGCGCCAGATAGGTGGACAACGTCACCGACTGCATGGCGAGCCCGACCACCAGCGTGAAGGTCGCCGCCACCACGAAAGTATGCGTGTGCTCGATCTCGAGGATGGCGCCGCGGAAGCCGGTCGCCGACAGGCCGAACAGGCCGGCGGATACCAACCCCAGCACCGTCGGCTTGATGCCATTGGCCTGGGCCACGCCGCGCTTGAGCGACATCACGATGACGCCGGCGGTGGCGATGACGATGGCCGTCGCCAACAGCGGCGTCACCTTGTCGCCGAGCAACAGGAAACCGAAAATCGCCACCTGCACCGGCTCGGTCTTGGTGTAGGCGATCGTGACCACGAAGGAGCGGTCATTCATGGCCGCCAGCATGGTGGCGGTGGCGCCGATCTGCATGCTCATGCCGAGCAAGACCCACGGCCAGAACGCGAGGCTCGGATGCGGCAGGCTCGCGCCCGTCGCCGTCAGAACGCCGATCAGAAAGACGACCGCGAAGGGAAAGCCGAACAGGAAGCGCACATGGGTGGCGCCGACCGTGCCGAGGGTGGCGGTCAATTCGCGCTGCATGGCATTGCGCGCGGTCTGCGCCGCCGCGGCGATCACGGTGAAAACGGCCCAGAGCATTTCCTCTCCGTCGTCATGCGCGGGCTTGACCCCCGCGCATCCATGATGACTTTCAACGATTCAAGAGACTTACGAGCGTCCGTGCCCGCTGAACAGCCTAATGGAATGCCGGGTCAAGCCCGGCAATGACTGGTGAGGAAGGGCTCAGGCGGCGGCCGGTTGAAGCTCCGCCGCCGCGGGGAATTCGCTGACCTTGCCGTGCTCGTTGTCGATCAGCAGGAACAGGTCGAAATAGCGGATGGTGGGTGCCCCGCCGGTGCGCTTGATCACCGACTGCCGCCATTCTTCATTGTGCGCGCGCTGAGCCGCTTCGACCGACGGCCAGATATAGACGCCCGCGCCGGTCTTGCCGTTCAATTCGAGCAGGAAATGCTTGCGCAGCATTTCCTTGTTGGCCTGCCATTTCGGGATCACGTGGCGGGCATCCTCCGCCACCTGTTCGCGCGTCCAGCCCTGCGGCGAATTGAATTCGACCAGTTCAAGGATCATGGCTGCGTTCCCTTCCTGTTGGTCTATTTATCGCGCGCCGCCACCAGCATGTAATTGACGTCCATGTCGGACGACAATTGCCAGCGGTCGGCAAAGAGATTGTAGACCACGCCGCGCTCGCCGATCACCTGCAGCCCGGCATTTTCGATCGCCGTCTCCAGTTCGCGCGGGGTGACGAACTTGTCCCATTGATGGGTGCCGCGCGGCAGCCAGCGCAGCACATATTCAGCGCCGACGATCGCCAAGGCGAAACTCTTGAGCGTGCGGTTGAGGGTGGCCGAAATCATCAAGCCGCCGGGCTTGACCATGGACGCGCAGGTCGACACGAACAGCTCGACATCGGTGACGTGCTCGACCACTTCCATTGCCAGCACTACGTCGAACTGCTCGCCGGCGGCGGCCAGCTCCTCGGCCGTGGTGGCGCGGTAATCAATGGTCAAGCCGCTCTCGGCGGCATGCGCGCGCGCGATCTCGATGTTCTGCGCCGAGGGATCGGCGCCGACCATCGACGCACCGAGCCGCGCCAAAGGCTCCGACAGGATGCCGGCGCCACAGCCGATATCGAGGATACGCAAATCTTTCAGGCAGTCGATCTTCTTGGCGTCGCGCGCGAAACGCGCCGTGGCCTGGTCGCGGATATAGGTCAACCGCACCGGATTGAACTTGTGCAGCGGCGCCATCGGCCCGCGCGGGTCCCACCAGGTGGCGGCGAGACGCGAGAAGCGCTCGACCTCCGCGTCATCGACCGTCGAAGCGCGTTCTGCCCGTGCCATGCCTAACCTCTACTCTGCCATCTGTTTTTGCGTTACGCATGATCTATTCCGAAAACCGGTTCCCACTTTTCGGGATCATGCGTCAGCGCGCCGTCACGTGATTGCGGAACTGCAACGGACGTTCGACATTGAACAGCGGTTCGATGCCGGCGCCGGTGCCGCGGACGGTGACGTTACCGAAATCGAGCATGCGGCCCAAGACTGTCTGGTCGACATCGACGCTCTCGACCTTGTCCATGTTCATCTCGACCGTGTGGCGGCGGATCAGGCCGCGCTTGTAGACGATGCGCCGGTCGGTCACGTCGATCTCGGTGGTCCAGCGCTTGATCCAGGCCGACAGTCCGGCCAGCCCGCCCACGAGCGCGCAGATGCCGGCCACCAGCAGCCAGTTCATGCCCTGGGCGGCGGTGCGCTCCCCTTGCAGCAGCGCCACCACCGTCACCGCCAGCAGCAGTGCCGCCGGCAGGTAAATAATCCAATGAATGCGGGTGGTGTAGACGAGGCTTTCGCCCGGCTGCAAAATCCGCTCGATGTAACGCATAGCTGCATCCCTAAGGGGGCATCGGGCGAATATTGCAGTCCGCCGACACCGTCGGTATGTATACGCGCCTTTTCGGGCCGGCGCTCGGGAGAAGCCCGCACGCCGGCCGCTTGTTAGCGCCTTTTGGCGGCTGCGGGAACGTCGATGGCTCGGCTGGTAATGAAATTTGGCGGGACGTCGGTCGCCGATCTCGACCGCATCCGCAACGTGGCGCGTCACGTCAAGCGCGAGGTGGACGCCGGCCACGAGGTGGCGGTGGTGGTCTCGGCCATGGCCGGGGTGACCAACCAGCTGGTGGCCTGGTGCAAGGACGCTGCCGTGCTGCACGACGCCCGCGAATACGACGCGGTGGTGGCGACCGGCGAGGAGGTCACCGCCGGGCTGCTGGCCATCGTCTTGGAAGGCATGGGCGTCAACGCCCGCTCCTGGCAGGGCTGGCAACTGCCGATCCTGACCGATAACGCCCATGGCGCCGCCCGCATCCTCGACATCAACGGCGACGAGCTGATCCGCCGCTTCAAGGACATGAGCCAGGTCGCGGTGATCGCCGGCTTCCAGGGCCTGCACAAGGACACCGGCCGCATCACCACGCTCGGGCGCGGCGGCTCCGACACCTCGGCGGTGGCGATCGCGGCCGCCATCAAGGCCGACCGCTGCGACATCTATACGGACGTCGACGGCGTCTACACCACGGACCCGCGAATCGTGCCGAAGGCGCGCCGGCTCGACAAGATC
>JAKAMD010000255.1 GCA_021823875.1 Pseudomonadota bacterium
GCTCGGTCGGGTTGTGCGCGACCGAGAAATAGATCTGCAAAATCTTGCCGTAGGAGATCTGCTTGTGGTCGAAGGTCACCTGCACGCTCTCGGCGTGGCCGGTTAAGCCGGTGCTCACCGTCTCGTAGTCGGCGTCCTTCTTGGCGCCGCCGGCATAGCCGGACACCGCGTTGGTGACGCCCTTGACGTGCTGATAGACCGCCTGGATGCCCCAGAAGCAGCCGCCGGCGATCACCGCGGTCTCAAGGCCCGCGGTGGCGTCCGGCGCTTCGTGCGCAGGCGGCGGGATGACGACGGCGGGCTCGGCGCAGGCCGCCAGCGGCGCGATGGTGAAGGCTATGGCGAGGACGAAGGCTGAGGATCGGCGCATGGTCGGTTCTCCGGGCGTTGTCGCCCTTCGATAGCGCGGCGCGCGCTCCGACGCATGTCACAAGGTTACACGTCTGCGTGAGAGGGATGTCAGCGCCGGGCGGCCGGCGCGAGGCCGCCGCCAACGGAGCGCGCCCGCCTACTTCACCTTCATCACTTTTTCCGGCTTGGCGCCGACGCGGCTGATGCGCTTGATCTGAAGCGGCGCGCGGCCGGACTTCTCCGCGATCTCGCGGTCCTGCTCGATGAGGAAGCCGAGGGCGGGTTCATCCTTGGTGAGGCCGCCGAGCAGCGCGGCCGGCACGCGCCGGTTGGAGCGCTGCGAGCCGTCCTCATAGACCACGTCGAAGAAGGCGAATTCGCCCTTCGGGTTCGTGCCCGGTCGTTTCGCCATGCGCGCCATCCTCGAAAGTGAAAACCCCGCGCCAGGCGGGGTGGTCTCGCGCGCCGCTATAGAACCAATGCGGACGGGATGCAAATCGGCGCGCGAGCGCGCGTCCGATCATCGCCTTCCGGGTCCGCGCCGCCCATGCCATGCTGCTTCAAGGGATTCGACAATGAGGTTCGGCATGATCGCGCGGCTATTCGCGGCCTTTTTCATAACTCTGGCTTTGGCCGCGCCGGCTGCCGCCGCGCAATGCGGCGGCAGTTTCAACCAGTTCCTCGGCCAGATGGCGCGCGACGCCGAGGCGCAAGGCATCTCGGCGGGCGTGGTCAACGCCGCCTTCTCAGGCCTCACGCCCAACCCGCAAGTGATGGCCTTCGACCGCCGCCAAGCGCACGCCTTCCGGCGCGAGGGCAATTTCGAGAAGTTTGTCGCGACGCGGGTCGGCCCCGCCCGCATCAAGCGCGCCAGCGCGCTGATGCATCGCCACGCCGCGCTGCTCGCCCGCATCGAGCGGCGCTTCGGCGTGCCGAAGGAACTCTTGATGGCGATCTGGACCATGGAAAGCGACAACGGCTATGGCGACATGGGCAAGCTGCCGGTCATCCGCACGCTGGCGACGTTGGCGCACGACTGCCGCCGCTCCGACCTGTTCCAGCGCGAACTGATCGCGGCGCTGCGCATCCTGCAGCGCGGCGACTTGCCGATGAGCCAACTGATCGGCGCTTATGCCGGCGAGATCGGCCAGACCCAGTTCCTGCCGTCGTCCTACATCAAATACGGCGTCGACTTCGACGGCGATCACCGCGTCGACCTGCGCCACAGCGTGGCCGACGTGCTCGCCTCCACCGCCAACCTGCTGAAGGTGAATGGCTGGCACGCTGGCCAGCCCTACGGCCAGGGCACGGAGAATTTCGAGGTGATGCGCGAGTGGAACCGCTCGGAGATCTACCGCCGCGCGCTGGTGCTGTTCGCCGAGCGGCTGCATTGAAACGCATGACGCGGGACGGCGGCTTCGCCATCCCGCGTCATGGAGCAAACGCCAGCGCGTGCCGTTGTGGTTACGGCGCGAATTTGTAGTTCAGGCCGGCCCGCACGATGTCGTCGGTCACGTGCACCTCGTGGGTGAACACGTTCGTGGGCCAGTTGAAGTTGGAGGGCTGGGTGGTCAGGTTGGTCGACGTCGTGGACACCGTGCCGAAATCGACGTGCAGATATTCGGCCTTGATCGACCACGGACTGCCGGGGAAGCCGTATTCCACGCCGCCGCCGAGCGCCCAGCCCGCGCGCGTCGAGCTGATGCTGGCGGATTCGTTCGCCGAGGCGAACGTGTCAGTAAAGAGGTAATCGGCCTTGATATGCGTCACGGCCAGACCGCCGGTGGCATAGAACAGCCAGTTGTTCATGGCCCAGCCGAGCCGCGGGCGCAACGTGAACAGCCAATCGGTCTTGACCGATTGGTTGATGGTGAAGGCGGTCGGCGCGCAGCAGGGATAGACGGCGGAATTGGTGGTCGAGCCCTTCAGGCCCATGTAGCCGAAGTCGGCCTCCAGGCCGAGCACGGCGCTGTTTATTTGCCAATTGTAGCCGATCTGGCCGCCGCCGGTGAATCCGGGCGTGTCGAAGGTCTGATCGCCTGCCGACGCGATCGCCGGCACGCTGGTCGTGGCGAAATAGCCGGTCGCGCTATAAACCGTGGTGGTTTGCACGTGCGCGGGATCGACAGCGGCGCCGGCGTAAACGCCGGCGTACCAGCCGGTCCAGCTATATAGCGGCGGCGACTGATAGGCCGGCGCTTTGCGTGGAAGATCGGCCGCCGAAGCGGAAATCGCCGGCACCAACAGCGCAGCGATCAATGCCGCGACCGGCCGAAGCGTGCGTTTCATGTTGCCACCTCTACGAAACATGTACCGCCGGACAAAAAGTCCCGGGCACGTTTGCCGGCAGAAGTTTGCGTACTCTACGGTATCTGGATGTTATTTACCGGGCGGCGGGTTGGCCGACCAGCATCCTTTTCAACCGGTATGCGGATTTTACGTGTATTTCTGCGGAATATGGCAAATGGGCCACAGCGCCGCGCGCGCGGCGCAACGGTCGCAAAGGCCCATAACTATAGCCACTTAGAGCGGTTTCGCGGTCGCCGAAGCGTCCCGGCTGCCCCTTCGGGAGATGAAGATAAAGCGCGCTACTCCAGCCCCTCGATGATGCGCACGTCGCGCACGGCGCCGTCGCCCAAGACCCGCACCGCTTCCTGGTAGCCCGGACAGTTGTGCGCGGCGATCGCCTGCTCGACGCTGGGAAACTCGGTGATCACCACGCGATCCATCAGGCCGGCCTCGAACACCGCCTGCGGATTGCCGCGGCAGAGATAGCGCGCGCCGAACGGCGCGGTCGCCCCCGGCGCCAGCTTCGCATAGGCGGCGAGCTTCGCGGTATCCTTGATCTCGCGATAAAAGGTGATCCAATAACCCTTGGCCATTTCATTCCTCTCCTGGTGTTGGAAATTGGTCGGTCGCTAGTGCTGCGCCCTCGCAGGCACTTTGGCGTGGATTTTGTCGCACACCGGCTTGCCGCGCGGGCTGCCCGGCTCCTTGTGGTGCAGCGTCATGATGGCGGTGCCCATCGCCGCGCTGCCGAAGGTGATCAGCAGGCCGAACAGCAACAGCCCGAGCGTGACGATGCTGTCGCGGTCGGCGAGAATGAGGTCGCGCAGGTTGCCCGGATTGAGCGCCATCAGCCCGCCCAGCATCAGCACGGCGATGGCGATGCCGGCGGTGAGATTGACGGCGAGCAGGCGGAGGAGGGGCTGGCGCAGGAGCGGCATGGGACGCGGAAGATTCCTTGTTGCGCGTATCTTAAAGCAAATCCCGCGGCCGCGCGCCACTCTCTGTTGTTCTCGGGGGCGCCACACCCATTTCCGCTCGTTCCCGCGCAAGCGGGAACCCGGGGCCAGGATTGAAAGGTCCGCGGGTTGCCGCTCCTGGATCCCCGCTTGCGCGGGGACGACAGCAAAATCTGTGTTAGTTTGGATAACGACAACGGCACTGCCGAGCACCACGCTCGCTTCCCTCGCCCTTCGTGGAGAGTTGAAATAAAATCTGCACGCCGACATATGGCATTCCAATTCTGGAAGAGAGTACTGGGTACCGTGTGTCCATGACCATACACACTCGTCATCAGTGGATAGAGCAACTCGCGGCTCAAAGTGCCATGATTTCCGCGATGCCGCTTGGTGTTCAAATAAAAAATGCGGACCTCAATGCCGACGCATTCAATCTCGCAAATGATTCAGTGCACACAAGACTTATCGTTTGCGCTGTGGAATCCCTCTTAACGACCAAAGCTTCCACGGAGCAAGACAGCTTGACTTTGCTGGCGGATATAATTGGTAGAGATACTTACGGAAAGTTCTCTGAGCTTGCAGCATATGACTGGCTTATGCGCTCCGGGATGAAGATCACTACGCAAATAAAGAAGACATCAAATGATATTCTAGGTAAAAATGATACAATCATCGATGGTTTCGTCGATCATTGTGGATTTTATTTTGACGTAAAGGCCTTCGGCTTTCATGGTCATTTGGCTAAACGGCTCAAGGAGCGGCTAGAGCGCCAGCTACCTGGAGAAAGCATATTTTTGGAGGAATCATGGGACCTTTCCGTCGAGCTATTTTCCAAAATTATTGAAGATATCCAGGAAATTGCGCATGAGCTTCGAATTAAGCGATTTAAAAAGATCGGCCATCTTCATATCCGAATTGAAAAACCAGAGCCAGTCAGCGTTTCCAGTCGCGTCGTATCTCCCTATTTGCTCGCAAAGGAGAATGCCTCCTATCCTTTTCGGTCGGCCAATCAGTTCACTCGAAATGCGCCGTTTATTTTGATATTCGTCGTACATCCGTGGTTCAACGATAGTGCGATCTTCAGTAATTTCTGTGGCGGCGATATTGCCTTCGCGAGGGCCTTTGCGAGGCGGGCGTTCATGCAATTCACGCGGGATTCTCAGCCGCTGAATAAAATCTGCAAAGAGGTGCCTGCCGACATAACTATCTCCGACGCGGCCAAGTTGTTATCAGCGATTATTTTCGTCAACGCATGGCCGGATGATCACAAGCTTGATTACGAACCCATGCCCTCGGCCGTTTACCTGAACCCGCGCGCTTCTCACTCGATTAACCATTATGCCGGCTTGTTCCGATCGCTGAATCCCCACATTGTGATTGAGGATTTTGTCGACGACAATTACTAGGTCTTTGGTGACACGTTGAGCCACCGCGCGGCACAAACGGATTTAGCGACGGGTCACCGCGAAGTCGGCTTGGCCTGCGATGACGAGATTCCGCGTCCGCCGCCCCCTGAAAAAAATCCCAAACTGGCCTTGACATAATTCCTACAGAATATATACCTATACGCAACCATCCCACGCGAGGGGCGTTCTGCAGGACACTGTCGAACGTGGGGTGGCGGCGGCGCCCGCGGTCGGGATTTGTAACCCCGTTCCCGGGAGGCCCCGGCCGAGCCGTCCGCCGGCACTATGACCGGCTG
>JAKAMD010000256.1 GCA_021823875.1 Pseudomonadota bacterium
TCCGATCTACCCTGAACCAGGCGGTCGAGAAGATGCGCGGGCCGGTCAACACCAAGATCAAGCTGACCATCGTGCGCAAGGGCCTCGACAAGCCGCTCGTGGTGGAGATCATGCGCGACATCATCCGCGTGCGCTCGGTGCGCTCGCATCTGGAAGGCAATGACGTCGGCTATATCCGCATTACTCAGTTCAACGAGCAGACCACCGACGGACTGAAGAAGGCGATCGCCGACATCCAGGCCAAGGTCGCCGAGGACAAGCTCAAGGGCTATATCGTCGACCTGCGCAACAATCCGGGCGGTCTGCTCGACCAGGCCATCTCGGTCTCCGATGCCTTCCTGCAGAAGGGCGAGATCGTCTCCACGCGCGGACGCAATCCGGAGGAGACCCAGCGCTTCAATGCACGGGCGGGCGACCTCACGAAGGGCAAGCCGGTGATCGTGCTGATCAATGGTGGTTCGGCTTCGGCTTCGGAAATCGTGGCCGGCGCGCTGCAGGATCACAAGCGGGCGACGCTCTTGGGTACCCGCTCGTTCGGCAAGGGCTCGGTGCAGACCATCATCCCGCTCGGTTCCGGCAACGGCGCGCTGCGACTGACGACGGCGCGCTACTACACGCCGTCGGGCCGCTCGATCCAGGCCAAGGGCATCGAGCCCGACATTGTCGTGGAACAGGACGTGCCGGCCGACATCAAGGGCCGCACCGACACCATGGGCGAGGCCTCGCTGCGCGGCCATCTCAAGGGCACCCCCGGCGTCGAGGAGAAGGGCTCGCAGTCCTACGTCCCGCCGGATGCGAAGAACGACAAGGCGCTGATCATGGCCGACGATCTGTTGCGCGGCACGCAGAAGAACTCGGCCTTCCCGCCGAATGCGAAGACGCCGGTCCCGAACTGAGCCCGGAAGCGCTTACCGGTTACGACAGGGCGGCCCACGGGCCGCCCTGTTTTCGTTTGGCGCGGATGCCGGTTGACCCCGATCGTTCCGGCCCGGTGTCACGGAGTTAACCCGAGCCCGAATCCGCGCGTGCTAGACTCCGCGCATGATTCGCAAGGATTCGGGCCGTGGCCGCGGATGACGAGCTGAGCGCGCCGCTCGGCCAGAAAACGCGCAAAAGCAAGGTTTCGAAGCTGCCGAAACTGTCCATCGGCGTGCCACAGCTGCTGGCGGGCGCGCTTGGCCTGTTCGGTGTGGTGGCGGTGGGCTGGGCGTTGCTCGCCAACGACCCGCTCGGTGGCGAGCCGACGGCGGTCGTCGTCACCGGCCCGATGCTCCACGGCCAGAATGGGGCCGGCGGCGACAAACCAGGCTCGGCCGGCAAGGACACGCCGGTAGCAAGCAAGCCGGCGCAGAAGACCGCGGCTCAGCCGGTGCCGTCGCCCGGCGCGCAGACCGTCACCATCATCGACGGCTCCAGCGGTGCGCATCACGATGTCGTGGTCCCGGGCAAGGACGGACCGCAAAGCTCGGCCGACCGGCGACTGCTCGAAATGACGCCGCACGGCAACATTCCCAAGATCGCACGCGACGGCACGCGTGCGCTCGCGCTCTACGCCCATCCGGTCAAGTTGCCGGCCAACCGCAAAGACGCACCGCGCATCGCGGTCATTGTCGGCGGGCTCGGCATCAGCGCTCGCAGCACCGCCGAGGCGCTGGCGCGCCTGCCGGCATCGATCACGTTCGCCCTTGCGCCCTATGGCGACGACCTCGAATCGTTCGCCGAGCGGGCACGCTTGTCGGGCCACGAACTGCTGCTGCAAGTGCCGATGGAGCCGTTTGATTACCCCGGCAACGATCCCGGCCCGCGCACGCTGCTCACGTCGCTGACCACGGCGCAAAATATCGATCGCCTGCACTGGCTGATGGCACGCTTCCAAGGCTATGTCGGATTGATCAGCTATATGGGCGCGCGATTCACCAGTTCCGAACAGGCGCTGGCGCCGGTGCTCAGCGAGACCGCCAAGCGCGGGCTGATCTATGTCGACGACGGCGCCTCGCCGCGCAGCATGGCGGCTCAGCTTGCCGGCAGCAACAATATGCCCTTCGCCAAGACCAATATCGTTCTCGATGCGGTGCCGACGCCGGACGAGGTCAACCGCGCCCTGGCGCGATTGGAATTGACCGCGCGCGACAACGGGCTGGCGATCGGCCTCGCCAGCGCGCAGCCGGCCTCGATTGCCACCATTGCGGCCTGGGCGAAGCAGGTGGGGGAACGCGGTTTCGTGCTGGTGCCGATCTCCATGGTGGCGGTAAAGGCGAAATCGACGTAGCGCACCGCGCCCATCCTGAGCGGGCTTGACCCGGCCATCCCCGTCTTATTCAAGGAAGGCGTAAATGCCTGCGATACGCGCGGGCATGGCGAGGTGTCCGCATGCCCCCTTTCGAATCGCTGCCCTACCGTCCCTGCGCCGGCATCATGGTGTTCAACCGCGCCGGCCTGGTCTTCATCGGCCGCCGCGCGAGCGGACCCGAGCACATCGACGCCACCCATGTCTGGCAGATGCCGCAAGGCGGCATCGACGATGACGAGGACCCTTATCAGGCGGCGCTACGCGAGCTCTACGAGGAGACCAGCATCCGCTCGGTGGAGAAGCTCGGCGAGATCGCCGACTGGCTCGCCTATGACATCCCGCGCGACATTGTGGGCGAAGCCTGGGGCGGCAAATATCGCGGCCAGAAGCAGAAATGGTACGCGCTGCGCTTCACCGGTAACGACAGCGAGATCAACATCGAAAATCCCGGCGACGGCCACAAGGCCGAATTTATCGCCTGGCGCTGGGTTGCGATCGGCGAACTGCCCGATCTGGTCGTGCCGTTCAAACGGGAAACCTACGAACAGGTGGTCGCCGCGTTCAAGAAATTCGCAAAGTGATGTTCGGCGTCAGGCTCCCGCTTGCAGCGGGCGCCTGCCTCTTGCTCGTTACAGAGCCTTAATACGTCAATGCCCGGCACGAGGCCGGGCATGACCAACGAATAAGCTCGACCGGATGCGATCAGTGCATCGCGGTGCCGGTGAGATGCCGGTCGACTTCCTTGAAGTGATCGAGCCGCGTGATCGCCTTGTCGAGCTCGCTGCCGGGCTCCATCTTCTCGATCCGCTTTTCCATCTCTTCGATCTGCTTGGCGACGACGGCGCGGTCGATGTCCTCGATCGCCTCGGCCACATCGGCGAGCACGGTCAGGCCCTGCGCCGACACCTCGGCGAAGCCGCCGAGCACGACGATCTTGTGCTCGCCATTGGCGCCATGCACCGTGAGGATGCCGGGCCGGATCGTCGACACCAGCGGCGCATGCCCTTCCAGCACGCCGAAGTCGCCTTCGGCGCCCGGCACGTCAACCTGCTCGACCTCGCCGGAGAAGACGAGCTTTTCGGGGGACACCAGTTCGAAGTGGAGCGCCATGATTACGCCGCCTCGGCCGCCAGCTTCTTGCCCTTCTCGACCGCCTCTTCGATGGTGCCGACCATGTAGAAGGCGGCCTCCGGCAGGTGGTCGTACTTGCCTTCCACCAGGCCCTTGAAGCCGCGGATGGTGTCGGCCAGATCGACCAGCTTACCGGGCGAGCCGGTGAACACTTCGGCCACGTGGAACGGCTGCGACAGGAAGCGCTCGATCTTGCGCGCGCGCGCGACCGTCAGCTTGTCGTCTTCCGACAGCTCGTCCATGCCGAGAATGGCGATGATGTCCTGCAGCGCCTTGTAACGCTGCAGCACTTCCTGCACGCGGCGCGCCACCGCGTAGTGCTCCTCGCCGACGATCAAGGGCGAGAGCATGCGCGAGGTGGAGTCGAGCGGGTCCACCGCCGGGTAGATGCCCTTGGCGGCGATGTCGCGCGACAGCACGGTGGTGGCGTCCAAGTGGGCGAACGAGGTCGCCGGCGCCGGGTCGGTCAGGTCGTCGGCCGGCACGTAAATGGCCTGCACCGAAGTGACCGAGCCCTTGGTCGTGGTGGTGATGCGTTCCTGCAGTGCGCCCATGTCGGTGGCGAGCGTCGGCTGATAGCCTACGGCCGAAGGAATACGGCCGAGCAGCGCCGACACTTCCGAGCCCGCTTGCGTGAAGCGGAAGATGTTGTCGACGAAGAACAGCACGTCCTGGCCCTGGTCGCGGAAGTATTCGGCGACGGTCAGGCCGGTGAGGCCGACGCGGGCGCGGGCGCCCGGCGGCTCGTTCATCTGGCCGTACACCAGCGCGCATTTGGAGCCTTCGACCGAGCCCTTGCGCGGGTCCTTGTTGACGCCCGATTCGATCATTTCGTGATAGAGGTCGTTGCCCTCGCGGGTGCGCTCACCCACGCCGGCGAACACCGAGTAACCGCCGTGCGCCTTGGCGACGTTATTGATCAGTTCCATGATCAGCACGGTCTTGCCGACGCCGGCGCCGCCGAACAGGCCGATCTTGCCGCCCTTGGCGTAAGGCGCGAGCAGGTCCACGACCTTGATGCCGGTGATGAGAATTTGCGCCTCGGTCGACTGCTCGACGTAAGCGGGCGCCTCCTGGTGGATGGCGCGCCTCTGCGTGGTGGGCACCGGGCCGGCCTGATCGACCGGGTCGCCGACCACGTTGATGATGCGGCCGAGCGTCTCGCTGCCGACCGGCACCGCGATCGGCTGGCCGGTGTCGGCAACCTTGTGGCCGCGCACCAGGCCTTCGGTGGAGTCCATGGCGATGGTGCGCACGGTCGATTCGCCGAGATGCTGGGCGACTTCGAGCACCAGGCGGCTGCCGCCGTTATTGGTCTCGAGCGCGTTCAAAATCGCCGGCAGGTGATCCTCGAACTGCACGTCGACGACGGCGCCGATGACCTGGGTGATCTTTCCGACTGCGTTGGGTGTAGCCATATCGTCCTCGTTACGGAAACTAGAGCGCCTCGGCGCCGGAGATGATCTCGATCAGTTCCTTGGTGATCATCGCCTGACGGGTGCGGTTATAGGTGAGCGTCTGCTTGCGGATCATTTCGCCCGCGTTGCGCGTGGCGTTGTCCATGGCGGTCATGCGCGCGCCCTGTTCGGAGGCGGCGTTTTCGAGCAGCGCCCGGAACACCTGCATCGACAGATTGCGCGGCAGCAGCTCGGCGAGGATCTCCTCCTCTTCCGGCTCGTATTCATAAGAGGCGTTGCCGCCTTCCGCCGCCTCGAACACCGGCGGGATGATCTGCTGGGCGGTTGGGATCTGCGCGATCACCGACTTGAAGCGCGAGAAGAACAGCGTGCAGACGTCGAAGCCGCCGTGCTCGAACAGTGTCACCACCTTCTTGGCGATCATGTCGGCATGCTCAAAGCCGAGCTGCTTG
>JAKAMD010000257.1 GCA_021823875.1 Pseudomonadota bacterium
CCTGAGAGGGCACCCAACTCAATGTCGGAGAGGCGCGACAAGCCGCGCCACATGACGATGTTGCCGGGGGCGGGATCGCTGGCGCGGGCAAGGTAACCTCCGAGCCTCGCGATCTTGATGATGTAATGAGACCTGTGTGCGGATGGGCGTGGATTGGTGCATGAAAAGCTGATTCTATGGGGTCAATGAGTCGGAGGCATGCATGTCGCACCGTTCGATTGGCCAAGAACAGTTTGGCTTTGTGCAGCAAGCGCACGCACCATCAGTCTTCGATGAGATCTCCAATTTGATCGACTGGGACATGATCGCTGCCGTGATTGATCCACTCTACCCGGCGACCAAGGGGGAGCCTGCTTGGCCGCCGTTGGCGATGTTCAAGGCGCTGCTGCTGGCGACGTGGTACGACCTGTCCGACGTGAAGCTGGCCGAGGCGCTTGACGACCGCGCTTCATTCCGTCGCTTCTGCGGGTTCTCGGGCACCGAAACGACGCCGGAACGCACCGCCTTCGTACGTTTTCGCAAGCTGTTGGTTGACCATGGTCTTGACCGCGATCTGTTCGATGCCGTCACCATCCAGCTCAAAGCAAGGGCGATCGCGGTCAAGACCGGCACGCTCGTCGATGTGACAATTATCGCGTCCGCCAGCGAAGAGGATGGCGAAGGGCGGTGGGTGAAGCACAAGGGCAAACCGGCCGTCCACGGCTTCAAGGCGCATGTCGGCGCCGACGCCACAACGGCACTGGTCGAGAAGATTGCAGTGACACCAGCCAACGTGAATGACGGGCGGGCCGGACCTGAGGCGTTGCCCGACGATCCAGGCGAGGTCTTCGCCGACAGCGCCTATCGCGGGCCTCATTTCGGTGGTGCAATCCGCGCCAAAGGCGGCACGCCGCGCATCGTCCTGACCGGGATGTGGGGACACGACGAACGGGAAACGCTGGCGCGTCTCCATGCCTGGAACCAGCCGATCCATCGCATTCGCGGCCGGATCGAGAAAATCTTCGGTACCTGGAAGCGCAGCTACGGCCTACGGCGAATGCGATGGCGAGGTCTTGCCAAAGCCACTCTTCAAATCCACCTCACCGCCATCGCTTATAATCTCAAACGCTCCTTCAATATCCTGGCGGAGCAAGTCTCATAGATCAGCGCATACGACAAACAAGAATCTTGCGGCCTGCGGCGCGCCGCAAAATCGTGAAAATTTTGACGTCTACGCCCATCCGCACACAGGTCTCATAATTTGTTGTTGCCAGATACCGCACCAATCAACAGGCCGCCGTCAAACACAAAAAATGCGTTCGGTGGGATTGGTGGGACGTTGTTATTTCTGCCGTAGGATGGGTTCATCTTCTTTCACTATCGCGGTTCTTCAAAATACCATTATGACCCGTCCACATAGCTGCACGTTCCTCATCCGATACCCGTATGGCCGTCAGCAAACCGGCCGGCGCTTCGCCGAAATAAGACGGCGGCATATAAACGCCGACGATGATCATCAGATTGCCATCGCCGCTCTACAACAGGGTGGCTATTTCGCAATCGCCGCTTTGGCATATCGGCCCGATCACCTCAACCGTCGTGCAAAATGGCTTTGAGACCGTGGACCAATCGGACATGCTGCGCTTCGACCGCGCGAGGATCGGCTGCTGCCGCCGTGCCGACGCCGAGATAGCGCTCGGCAATCTCAGGGCGTCCGAGCAGCTCGCGGCCATTGCCCGCGAGCGTGATGCGTCCCATCTCGATGACATAGGCGCGATCGGCGATTGCCAAGCTCATTTGCGCGTTCTGCTCCGACAGCAGGATTGCGATCCCTTGCTCGCGCAGGCTCACGATCAGACGGAAGATCTCGGCCACCAGCGCCGGCGCCAGGCCGAGTGACGGCTCATCCAGGATCACCAGCCGCGGCTCCAGCATGAGCGCGCGGGCGATTGCCAGCATTTGCTGCTGGCCGCCGGACAGATTGCCGGCCGCCTCCTCAAGCCGCTCGCGCAATGGGGGAAACAGGTCGCACACCGCCGCCATCCGCCGCTTGATCCCATCTTCGCCAAGCTTGTGCTGTTGGGCATAGGCGCCGAGGCGCAGATTGTCGGCGACGCTTAATGGAGCAACGATCTGGCGGCTCTCGGGGACATGCGCCATGCCGAGGCGAATACGCTCGCGCGGCGGCAGCCGCTCGACCGGTCGCTCGGCGAACATGATTTGTCCGCGGCGCACCGGCAGCAGGCCGGCGATCGCTTTCGCCAGCGTCGTCTTGCCGGCGCCGTTGGCGCCGATCAGGGCGACTATTTCGCCGGTGCGGACCTCGATATTGATGCCGTGAAGCACCGTGAGGTCGCGGTAGCCGGACTCGAGAGAACGCAATTCAAGCATTCAGACCGCTTCTTGTTCCACGCCGAGATAAGCGTCGATGACGCGTCGGTCGTGCTGAATTTCGAGTGGCGTACCGCGCGCCAAGAGATGCCCGAGATCGAGCACGATGACCTGATCGGCGACATTCATCACCAGCGACATGTTATGCTCGACCACCAGAATGGGAATTCCGATATCACGCACCGCTCGCAGCAACGCCGCAAGTTCAGCTGTTTCGGTATCGTTCAGCCCGGCGGCCGGCTCATCGAGCAGCAGGAGTCGTGGGCCTGCCATCACCGCCCGGCACACCTCGACGAGCTTTTGCGCCCCCATCGGCAGGCTGGTTGCGGCGACGTCGCGGAAGCGCGACAGCCCGACCAAGTCGAGCAGTGCCTCACCGCGGCGACGCAAAGACGCCTCCTCACGCAAAGCTGGCGGCAACCACAGCATCTGCCACGCCGCACCGAAGTGCACTTGACGATGCGCGCCGGCGAGCAAGTTCTCCAGCGCCGTCATGCCAGGAAAGATGCGCGCCGTCTGAAAGGTGCGCAGCAGGCCGAGCGCGGCAATCTCGCCGGGTGTCCGATCGCGTAGTGAATCGCCGTAGAAGCGCACCTCGCCCGCATCCGGCAAAAAGAGATTGGTGACGAGGTTGAACACCGTGGTCTTGCCGGCGCCGTTGGGACCGATCAGGGCCGTGATGCTGCCCGCGGGAACGGCGAAGGACAGATCGGCGACGGCCTGCACCCCGCCAAATCGTTTGCTGATACCGATTGCTTCGAGCGCGGTTTCGGTCATGACGATGGCCTCTCAGCAACGGTGCCATCGGCAATCGCTGGAGTCGCTGCTGCGGATCGCGCAATGAGCCGCCAGAGCCCGCCGAGCATCCCGTCCGGCAAATATTGGAAGGCGAGCACCAGGATGGCACCCTCGGCCATGGTCTTATAGAGGGCGATCGGTTGGAACAGAATCGGCAACAGCGTTATGAGCGCGGCGCCGGAAAGTCCTCCCACCAGCGTCGCCTCGCCGCCGATCACCAGCATGGCGATCAGCTCGAACGAACGCGGGGTGCTGACCATTTCCGGCGACAGGAAGTGAAAGTCGAAGGCGAAAAGGCTGCCCGACAGCGAGGCCAGCATGGCGCAAATGGCGAATGCCGCCATCTTATGACGCGGCACATTGATGCCGAGTGCCGCGGCGGCGGTCTGATCGGCGCGGATCGCCTGCAGCGCGCGGCCGAAGCCCGAGCGCATGCCGCCGGTCAGAATCACCAGCAACAGCACGATGATGGCGAGAACCAGATAATACATCTCCTGCGGCGTGGCGAAGACGAATGGTCCCAGCGCGAAAGAGGGTATGCCGACCAAACCCGAGGGGCCGCCGGTCACGCCGGTCAGGCCGACGGTCAGGGAATCGATCAACAGGCCGAAGGTCAAGGTCGCCAGCGCGAGATAGGCGCCCTTGAGCTGCATGGTCACCACCGACAGGAGCAGCGCGCAAATCAGCGACAGCCCCATGCCGGCAAGCGTCCCGACCAGCGGGGTCACGCCGTAATTGGTCGCCAGGATTGCGGCTGTATAGCCACCCAGCGCCATGAAGCCGGCCTGGCCGAGACTGACTTGACCGGCATAGCCCATCAGCACATCAAGCCCAAGCACGGCGATGAACAGAATGAGCGTGATAACCAGCGAACTCATGAAGCCGGGGTCGACCAAGTAGGGGAGCGCCGCCAGGAACAGGAAAAGCACCAATGCTGCGACCGATACCGTGCGGGCACCCGGGCGGATCACCGAGCGTGCGACGCGCAGCTCGTCGCGGACGTCGTGGCGGCGCGCCCGCCCCGCCACGAACAGGCCTTGCGGCCGCCACAGCAGCGTCGCCAGCAGCAGCGCCAAGGCCAGCCCATTGGCGAAGAGCGACGAAACATAGCCGGCGGCGAGCTGCTCGGCGATGCCGAGGAACAGGCCGCCGGCGATCGCTCCCGGCAGCGAGCTCATGCCGCCGAGCGCCACCGCAATGAATCCGGCATTAGTGAAAAAGCTGCCGCCATCGAATTGCAGCGACAAGATCGGCGCCACCGCGGCGCCGCCGATCGCGCCGATCAGCGCGGCAAGGGCGAAGCTGAACAAGGTGAGGCGCGCAACGTCAATGCCCATGAAACGCGCGGCCGTCGGGTTTTCCGCGCAGGCGACGACCGCCTTGCCCAGCGTCGTGCGCGTCATGAGATACCAGATGCCGAGAATGATGATCAGAGTGATGCCCGCAATCCAAAAGCCTTGCGAAGGCACCAGGATGCCCAGGACATTGACCGGCTGTTCACCAGTGAAAGCCTCCACGGCGTAGGGCTGGCTGCCCCAGACCACCAGTGCGAGTCCATTGATGAAGGTGAGCAAGCCCGCGGTGAGCATCAGCATGCTGCTGTTGGGCAGCCGCGCGAGCGCGGGCACGAATGTCGCCGCACCGAGCAGGGCGCCCAATGCCGTCGTCGCCACGACCGCGGCGAGGAAGGCGAGCGGCAACGGCCAACCGAGATCGCTCTGAAACGAATAGAGGCAGAGCGCGCCGAGAATGCAAAAGCCACCCTGCACCAGGTTGATGATGCCGGTGACGCGATAGACCAACGTGATGCCCAGGGCGACGATCGCAAAAACGCCGCCCTGAAGCACCCCACCGACTATGATTTGCGCAAACTGATCCATGGCGTGCGGTTCAGCGTGCCGGCGCGCGATACGCGCCGGTGCGCAACGAACGAGCCGTTATTTGCTCAACGGCGCGCCGGCCGGCTTCGACAGCCAGACCCACTCCTTAGTCTTGGCGTCGTAGGTGGTAACGGTCGACGATTTGGGACCGAGGCCGCGTTGCGGATGTTTCTTGAAGTTGTAGATTCCGTCGACGCCCG
>JAKAMD010000258.1 GCA_021823875.1 Pseudomonadota bacterium
GTCGTCGGTGGTAAGGCTCACACCGCGGGCCAAGCCGTTACCGTGCGACGCAACCGCCTTGCAGCGCGTGACCGAAGCCGCCTTCGGGCAACGACGCAAGATGCTGCGGCAAAGCCTGAAGACGCTCGGCGTCGATGTTGCAGCGATGCTTGATGTGGCAGCGATCGAGCCAACCGAAAGGGCCGAGCAGATCGATGTCGAAGGCTTCGTGCGACTTGCGCGCGCGTTCGCGGCTACGGCGTGAGTTTCTTCAGGTCGACCAGCAGCCGGTCGGCGAAGGCCTCGATATCGAGCATCTTCACGCGCTTGAGCCGCTCGGCAGTCAGGATGGCGCGCAGGCGCGCGAAGCTCTTGTCGAGGTCACGGTTGACCAGGATGTAGTCGTATTCGCGCCAGTGCGCGATTTCCTCCAGCGCGTTGTGCAGACGCTGTTTGATGATCGCCGTGCTGTCTTCGGCGCGGCGCTCCAACCGCGCCTTCAGCTCGGCGGCGGTCGGCGGCAGCACGAACACGGTGACGACGTCGTCACGCATCTTCTCCAGCAACTGGCGGGTTCCCTGCCAGTCGATGTCGAACAGCATATCGCGGCCTTCACTGAGCGCCTGCTCGACCGGCTCGCGCGGCGTGGCGTAGTAGTTGCCGTGCACCTCGGCCCATTCCAGCAATTCGCCGCCTTCGCGCATGGCCTCGAAGCGCCGGCGCGAGACGAAATGATAATGAACGTGGTCGATCTCGCTCGGCCGCCGTGGACGCGTGGTTACCGAGACCGAGAGCGAGACGTTCTCTTCCTGCTCCAGCAGATTGCGCGTCAGCGTGGTCTTGCCCGCCCCCGAGGGCGACGACACCACCAGCATGATGCCGCGGCGGCTGATCTCGCGCTCTTGGTTCGGCATCTCGCTCATTCCAGGTTCTGCACCTGCTCGCGGAACTGCTCCACCACCGTCTTCAGTTCGAGGCCGATATTGGTGAGTTCGACATCGTTCGACTTGGCGGTCAGCGTGTTCGACTCGCGGTGCAGTTCCTGCGCCAAAAAGTCGAGCTTGCGGCCGATGGCGCCGCCGCCGCCGATCAGCTTCTTCGCTTGCGCCACATGCGAGACCAGCCGGTCGAGCTCCTCGCGGATGTCGGCCTTGGCCGCCATCAGCAGCGCCTCCTGATAGAGCCGATCGCTGTCGAAGCGCTCGGAAGCGCCGAGCAGCGCCGCCACCTGATCGGCCAGCCGCGCCTTGACCGCCTCGGCCTTGCGCCCCGGCGCGGCCTCCGCGCGCGCGGTGAGCGTGCCGATCTCGTCAAGCCGCGCCGACAAGAGGCGGCCGAGCGTTGCGCCCTCGGCCTGCCGCATGGCGAGGAGATCGGCGAGCGCCTTGGCGAAGCCCTCGACAATCGCGGCTTCGGCAGCCCGCCGTTCTTCCTCACTTTCGTCGGCTTCCGTGATCTCCATCACGCCCTTGAGCGCGAGGATGCCGTCGAGCGTGGGCGGGGCAGCATCAGACGTGCGTTCGAGCGTCTTGATGGTGTCGAGCACGGCATTGAGCACTGCCTCGTTCACCTTGACGGTGGTCGCTACGCCTTTGCGCTCGACGGTGAGATTGCAATAGACGGTCCCGCGCGCGAGTTCGGCAGTGGCACGGGCGCGCGCCGGCACTTCGACCGCGTCCCAGCCAGGCGGCAGGCGGAAGCGCACGTCGAGCCCCTTGGCGTTGACCGACTTAATCTCCCAATTCCAGGCATAGGGCCCGGCAATGCCGTGGCCGCGAGCAAATCCGGTCATGCTCGACAATGCCATGGGTGCGACTCGCGTGTGCGTGAATAACGAAAGCGGCGGGACATTAGCGGCGGCGCTGCCGCGTCACAAGGGCGCCCGCAGCATCCCACCCCGACGCGGCGTGCGCGGCACCATCAATGTGCGCCATTTGGCGGCGTGGCGGCGGGCTTGCTGGAGGACGGTTCGTTCTCCTGCGCCTTCACCTTCTCGATGCCGCGCAGATGCGCCACGTTCTTCAGATGCTGGTTGTAGTTGTCCGAGAACACATGGCCGCCGGTGCCGTCGGCGACGAAGTAGAGCTCCTTCGTGCGCGCCGGATTAGCCGCCGCCTCCAGCGAGGCGAGGCCTGGATTGGCGATCGGCCCGGGCGGCAGACCGTCGATCTGATAGGTGTTGTAGGGGTTGGGCTTTTCCAGCTCGCTCTTGGTGAGCGCATGGCCGAGCGAGCCCTTGCCGCCGGTCAAGCCGTAGATGATGGTCGGATCAGACTGCAGCCGCATCTTGCGTTTCAGCCGATTGACGAACACCGCCGCCACCCGCGTGCGCTCATCGGCGCGGCCGGTCTCCTTCTCCACCAGCGAGGCGAGCGTCACCAGCTCTTCCGGAGTCTTGAGCGGCAGATCGGGCGATCGGTGCGCCCACACCTCGGCCAGGACTTGATCATGCGCCTGCTGCATGCGGTGGATGATCTGCTCGCGCGTCATGCCGCGGGTGAACTTATAGCTGTCGGGCAACAATGAGCCCTCGCGCGGGATTTCCTTGACCTCGCCGGTAAGCGCTTTGTCAGCCAAGAGGCGGGCCACCACCTGCTCGGAAGTAAGCCCTTCCGGCACGGTGAACAGATGCTGCAGCACCTTACCTTCGATCATGGTGTTGACCACGTCGGCCAGGCTGGCGTGCTTGGTGAACTTGTATTCGCCGTGCTTGAGACCGCCGCGTGCTTTCAAAACGGTCACGCCGCCGATGAAGACATAGGGCTGATCGATGACACCCTCTTTCTCCAACAGGTCCGCGATGCCGCGGATGCCGAGGCCGCGCGGGACGTCGATCACCTTGTCCTCGGCAAGCGGCCCGGGCGCTTCGAAGCGTTGCTTGCCGAAGAACAGAGCGGCACCCGTGGCGATGACGATCAGGACCAGCGCGGTGAAGACCGCGTTGCCGGCGATTACCAGCGGATGACGCACACGCTTGGAACGGCGTTTGGGCAGAGGCACCCGCTCCGGCTCGAGCGCAACGCGTGGCGAGCGCGGCATCAGAGGCCTGCTCGGCGGCGGGGGCGGCGCCTTGTTGTTGGCAGGCGGAGGCGACGGCTTGGCGGCGGCAGGCGGTGCCTTGGCCGCAGGCGACGGCTGTGCCGTGGGAGGGCCGGCAGCCGGACGGCTGGGCGGCGGGGGCGGCGTGTGGGGTGGCGCTTTCGGGCGCTGGACCTCGGCGGTCTCCGGCACGGCGGGACGTTCGGCGTCGTTCGGACGCGGTTCATCCTTGCCGTCTGGAGAAGAATTCACGCGCCGGCTCCCGCTGTCAGCACCACACCGATCCTTCTCGCTTGCGCGTCAATCGCAAGGCCGCCGCGCAAGCATGCCGCATCGGCCGGGCTTTGGCGGCAGCCAAGTTGAAAACATCAACAGCTTTCGCAGGTTAGAAAGAATTATGGCGAAAGCGAGGGATGCCAGAGCCGGGCCGGTCATCTGCCGGCAAAGCGACGGAACACCAGCGAAGCATTGGTTCCGCCGAAGCCGAAGGAGTTCGACAGCGCAAACTCGATCTTTCGCTCGCGCGCCTTGTGCGGCACCAGATCGATCGGCGTGTCGACCGACGGATTATCGAGGTTGATGGTCGGCGGAGCAACCTGGTCGCGGATCGCCAGGATGGAAAAGATCGCTTCGACCGCGCCGGCCGCGCCGAGCAGATGGCCGATGCAGGATTTGGTCGAGGACATCGACAGACCGCTGGCGGCATTGCCGACCAGGCGCTGAACCGCGGCGAGCTCGATCTCATCGCCCATCGGCGTCGAAGTGCCATGCGCGTTGATGTAATCGATGTCGTCGGCGGAAATGCCTGCCCGCTTCAACGCCGCCTGCATGCAACGGTAGGCGCCGTCGCCATCGGGCGCCGGCGCAGTGATGTGATAGGCGTCGCCCGACAGCCCGTAGCCGATCAGCTCGGCATAGATCTTGGCGCCGCGCGCCTGCGCGTGTTCGAGCGATTCAAGAACGAGAATGCCGGCGCCCTCACCCATGACGAAGCCGTCGCGGTCCTTGTCGTAAGGTCGCGAGGCCCGCGTGGGCTCCTCGTTGAAATCGGTGGACAGCGCGCGCAGCGCGGCAAAGCCGGCGAGTGCCAAACGGTTGACCGGGGACTCGGTGCCGCCCGCCACCATGACGTCGGCGTCGCCGAGCTGGATCAGCCGTGCGGCGTCGCCGATGGCATGCGCGCCGGTCGAGCATGCGGTGACGACCGCATGGTTGGGACCTTTCAGGCCGTGCTCGATCGACACGTAACCGGAGGCAAGATTGATGATGCGGCCGGGGATGAAGAAAGGCGACACCCGGCGCGGGCCCCGCTCGTGCATGGTGATCGCGGTATCGGCGATACCTTCGATGCCGCCGATGCCGGACCCGATCAACACGCCGCTGCGGGTCTGCTCCTCATAGCTCTTCGGATGCCAGCCGGCATCGTCGAGCGCCTGACGCGCGGCGCACATGGCGTAGACGATAAATTCGTCGACCTTGCGCTGCTCCTTCGACTCCATCCACTGATCGGCATTGTAGGTGCCATTCGTTCCGTCGCCGCGTGGAATCGAGCAGGCGATCTTGCAGGAAATATCGGAGACGTCGAAGCGGTCGACCTTAGCCGCGCCGCTTTCGCCCTTGACCAGACGGGCCCAGGTCGGCTCGACGCCGCAACCGAGCGGCGTGAGCATTCCCATGCCGGTGACCACGATTCTTTTCATGGACATCCTGCGCCAAATTGCGCGGCTCTACGCTCCGACGCACCGGGCATAGCTTTCCAGCCGATGACGAGCGAAGCGGTTGAGCGGTCGCGCCGGGCTTCAGCTTTTCGCGTTTTTCTCGAGAAACTTGACCGCGTCGCCGACGGTCAGAATGGTCTCGGCGGCGTCGTCAGGAATCTCGCAGCCGAATTCCTCTTCAAAGGCCATCACGAGCTCGACGGTGTCGAGGCTGTCGGCGCCAAGATCATCAATGAAGCTCGCTTGTTCGGTCACCTTGTCGGGTTCGACACCCAGGTGCTCCACGACGATCTTTTTCACCCGCTCGCCAATATCACTCATCGTTTTAACCTCGTGCTTTTTAGATTGGGTCGCGGTCCGGAACGGAACGCAACCTTCGCGGTACGGCCTCGTCGTGGTTGACTGTAGCGAGACAGCTCCGATCGTGAAGTCGCTCTTTTTTGACGTTCACTATCGGCCGCCCCAGCCGGGCCGAAATTCGGTTACCACACTT
>JAKAMD010000008.1 GCA_021823875.1 Pseudomonadota bacterium
GATGAACATGTCGTAGAGTTTGGTCGGCTTGGCGCCGCCCTCATCCAGGCGCTGCAGGTGGCCGGATTTCACGCCGATGACACCCTTGTGGCTGCCGTTCACCAGGACGCGCTGGCTGAGGAGCATCAGTTGCGTTGCGTTTGTTAGAGCAGGAAAGGCGCAACAGGGCATTCCATGAAAGTTGTTATTCTCGCCGGCGGGCTTGGGACGCGCATTTCCGAGGAAAGCTACCTCAAGCCCAAGCCAATGATCGAGATCGGCGGCCGGCCGATTATCTGGCACATCATGAAGATCTATTCGGCGCACGGCGCCAATGATTTCGTGCTCTGCTGCGGCTACAAGGGCTATGTGATCAAGGAATATTTCGCCAATTATTTCCTGCACATGTCGGACGTGACCTTCGACATGGCGGACAACAGCATGATCGTTCACGAACGCCATGCGGAGCCCTGGCGCGTTACGCTAGTGGACACCGGCGAGCACACGCAGACTGGCGGACGATTAAAGCGGGTTCGCGACTACATCAGCAACGACAGGGAATTCTGCTTCACCTATGGCGACGGTGTCGGCGATGTCGATATTCGCCGTTCCATCGAATTTCATCGCCAGCACGGTAAGCTCGCGACCGTCACCGCGGTATCGCCGCCCGGCCGCTACGGCGCGCTAGAACGCAAAGGCAACCAGGTGACCGGTTTTGCCGAGAAACCGCGTGGCGATGGCGGCATGATCAATGGTGGCTTCTTCGTGCTGTCGCCGCGTTGCCTCGACTATATCGACGGCGACAACACCGGTTGGGAAACCGCGGCGCTCTCGCGGCTCGCCGCTGCCGGGCAATTGATGGCCTTCGAGCATGGGGGCTTCTGGCAGGCGATGGATACCCTGCGCGATAAGGCAATATTGGAAGATTTTTGGGCCTCCCATCGGGCGCCGTGGAAAATCTGGCCCTAATGCGGCGTTGGCACGAATAACATGAGTGACTTGCCCCCAAGGATGACCAATCCTGGGTGGATGAGCTGCATCTTAGAGCCCTTTTGAAAATTCATTCAATGAGCGATGCGCCTGAGCAGGAGGGAACTGAGGGCGACATGGGTCATAGCTTCGGAGACATCTATACGGGTTTCGTAGTCTCGCACGAGGCGGCGCCATCGTGTCATACGTCCAAAGGTTCGTTCAACGACCCATCGCCCCGGCAGGACCTTGAAGCCTGCCTCTTTGTCGGTACGCCGGCCAACCTCGACGACAAAGTCCAGGAAGGCAGCCTTGTCCATGAGTTGCCCCCGGTCGTAGGCGCTGTCGGCGAAGAGGTGCTTCAGCCATGGTCAGTGCTTGCGGATAGCATCGAGGAACATCTGCGCTCCTGCGGAATCGGAGATATCGGCGGTGGTCATGTTGATCATCAACAGCCGACCATCGGTATCGACAGCAATATGGCGCTTGCAGCCAACGATCTTCTTTCTCGCATCGTAGCCGCGCGTTTTGGCGCCCGGCGCTTTGACCGACTGGCTGTCGATAAAGCCCGCGCTGGGGCTCGCTTCGCGACCCACCCGTTCGCGATACGCCATCAGGGCGATTTCATGGATGGTACGAAACAAAAGCAGCCGCAGGTTCGCGCGGGCTCGCGCCGATCCGCGATCGCTGCTGCCAGCTTGTCGGCAAGCGCAAGCTTGCGCTCCGCCAGCGCGAGCAGCATGACATCACTGTCCGAACTGATCCGCCCACCACCGAACGCCGCTGTGATCTTCTTGCTACCAACAACTGGAAACGAGAACGGCAGTATCGTATCTTAGTTCATGGCGGGCGCGGCCTTGCTGAAGCTCAGCTCAGGATTGGCTTCGACAATCGAATCCTATGCTGCTTCAGCCCATCACGCCAAGCTCCCCAACCTCGCTATGTCGCCGTCCTGAATAAAATGGGCTAGAGGAGCCGAGGAAACGCGGTCCCCCTATCGACGCCTACCTGAAACATCCTACCACGCTCGCCCGTCACATAACCGATAGGGGATTTCCATTTCACCGCTTCGGCGGCGCGCATGGTTAATGGAGTCTTAAGGATCGTCGGTTATCTGATGATCTCCGGTCGTCCGCTAGGGATCGGTCAGAGCGGGACGAAAAGGAGTTCATATGAAGAAAGTACTTTTCATTATCCCTCCGTATTTCAACGCTGACGATTATCTCAATAACGCACGGGCGGCGGTACTGCCGCAATTCACGATTCCCTACGGCATCCTTTCTATGGAGAGCTATCTTAAAGCGACCTGTAAATCGCCCGCCGATTTGCGAATGCTCGATTTGAACATCACGTTGCAAGAACTGGTCGCAAATCGGTTCGCTGGTGATTATATGCGCGTCTTCAACGAAACGATCGAAAACCAGTTGCGTGCGTTTAATCCTAATTTTATAGGCGTGTCTGCACTGTTCAATTCGTCTGGTCGGTATATCCAGGATATCCTCAAGACCTGCAAAGACTATGACGCGAATGTCATCACGCTCGCGGGCGGAGGGCTTCCGTCAGCAGCCTACAAGATACTGCTGGATAATTGCTCGCAGCTAGATGCGGTCTGCAAGGGAGAAGGCGAATTGCCGATGCGCGATTTGCTGGATGCGGACGACCCGTGGCAGGTTATCCGCACACATAAGTCATGGATTAGCCGAAAAGAACTGACGGAAAGCAAAGTCCCGCAGCACACGTTCATTGAAAATCTCGACGATATTCCACCATTTAATTACGACGGCATCAATCTCGACTTCTATAATAACCGCAGCCTCGACAAAAAATACGCCGGCACGAACAAGCGCGAATTGGCAATTCATACCTCGCGCGGCTGTCCGTTCTCGTGTGTCTTCTGTTCGAATCCTTCGCTGCACGGTCGCGATGTTCGCACTATGTCGGTCGAACGTGTCATGTCCGACGTCCGGCGGATGAAAGAGGAATTTGGCATGACCGTGTTGTTGCTCGAGGACGATCATTTCTTCAACGACAAAAATCGGGCAAAGCAGATCTTGCGCGGATTGGCTGAGATGGGCGTGCGGGTGGAGTTTCCCAACGGTGTTGCCGTCTATGCCATCGACGAAGAAGTTGCAGATCTGTTTGCCAAAGCCGGCGTGTCGGCGGTAGCGCTGGCGGTCGAGTCGGGCTCAGATCATGTGCTCAACAATATTATCCGCAAACCGCTGAAAAAGCGGCTGATCCGACCGGCGGTCGAAGCATTGCGCAAGTTCAACGTGCGCTCCCATGTGTTCATTGTTATCGGTCTGCCGGGCGAGCAGGACGAGCACCGGCTCGAAACTTTGCGGATGCTGCTTGATTGCGGCTTCGATTGGACGCACGTCTATTTGGCTATGCCAATCTTCGGCAGCCGGCTTTACGACATTTGCGTCGATAACGGATACATCGAAAATACAAAGTCGCAGGATTTCGTAGCGACGAAATCCGTTATCCGTGCCCCCGGTGTCGATCCAGTCAAGCTCGAGGCCTATGCCTACGAAATGCAGATCCGGGTAAATTTCGTTGAAAACCACAACATGAAGATCGGTCGTTACGACGTGCCGATTGATTATTTCAAGAATGTCGTGAATAAGTATCCCGATCACGCATTCGGCCATTACTTCCTGTCCAAGTGCTACCGCGCGACCGGCCAACAGCAACTGGCGAACGAGCACTTCGCGCGCTTCTTCAATATTTGCGAGCGCGACGATTGGTGGCGTGATTTGGCGGTGCGATATAACATACATCTCCCTCCCGCATCAGATGTGGCCCGCGTCGACGCGCGTAATTGCGCGGTCGCTTGAAATCCGGAGCGGAGCTTTGATCCGCGTGGGGCTTTTCGCTCGCCAGCTAGCGCGGGAGCGGCATCACTCAGGCGCGACTTCGGTTGCCAAGCGAGCACAATGGATGTCCCACCAATGGCTCCGAGGCGCGAGCCGATTGCCGGCACGGTCTCGCACCGTCGACAAATATAATGCCACCATATCCTGATGCGACAGCCATTGGCCCGGCACATCGCCGCCGAACGGTCCTGATGAGCCAGCCGGAAAATAACGGCCGGTCGTGGGGTCCGTCATCTGACTAACGGTGGACTGGTCTAAAAGCTTGAAGCCATCATAGCCACAGAATGCCAAGATATTCATGTACTGCAGACCGAAGCGGCAATCCTCGACGCTGACATAAAGCGGAAGCAACTCGGCTCCTCGCAACTGCTCAAGCACGCTTTGGTCGGCTCCTTCGACATCGATCTTAAGATAGTGCGGCACACCAAATTTGTCGAACAGGCTGGCTAGAGTCACGCACTCCACGTTTATTTCGGCAAATTGACTATCTTCGCGCCCGGCCCAATTGACGTGCAGACTGCTCCAGTGGTCGTTGTCCAGATTGATGAAAAATGTCGATTCGCCTGATTTTTCCCATATCGCGGCATTGAGGATCGTCAGGCGCCCTTCGTCAATAGCAGTTCGAAACCGTGCCTGCGCGCGCTCGCAGAGTTTCGGATTGGCGTCCAACGCTACCACATCAAATCCGCGGCCCAGGTAATAGGCCGTATCATCGCCGTTGTTCATGCCAAGGTCGAAAATTAGGCGGCTATTGTCGGCGTAATGGGCCATTCGCGCTCGTCCTCTCATGGGCTACGTCGGGCTTCGCAGGGCCAAAAACGTATTGGCCACAAGGAAAAGGCCAGATTCGCATTGGCCGTGGCCAGCATCCAATATGAGAGTTGCTGATTCGTTGAGGTGAATCACTTGTGCGAGCAAGTGGCAGTTATGCGTGGTCGAGCTTCGGCGTTTTTGCTATGCTGCGAATCAGCAATGGATGATCGGAAGGTCTTCTCGAAGTTCCAGCAGCAAAGCCCGTGCACCTCTCAATTTTGCTTCCCACGAACCGTTGCGGACCGGCGGCAATTGCGAGCATCGCGCAAGCTGTTTCGTGGGCAAGTCCTGACATACAGGTCATCGTACGCGACAATTCAGGCAACGCCGAGAAGCGCGCGTTGTTGCAGCATTTTCAGCGCGAGCATTGCGAGATCGCCCTCGTCGCTCCGTGCGAGCCGCTGGAAAACTATTCCGGCATTCTTCGTTTGGCCAGGGGTGAATTCATATTTTGCGTCGCCGATGACGATCAAAGCCTCAGCCGTGCTATCCTGGCGCTGCCCGAGTTGATTGCAAAGATCGGTCATGACGCCTCGGTTGCTGCAATTACTGGCACATACGCAGTGGAATTACAGCAGGGCACCGCCACCGTAGATTACGAGGGCGTTGATTCGGAAAACCCCGTCACCCGGGTGGCGGGGTTTCTCAACTGCCAAGTTGCGAACGTGCTGTTCTACTCGGTACTTCGCCGCGCAGTCGCCGAACGCGTTCTGGATTTCATAAAGACAATTCCATTCTATCTGTCATTTCACGACCAGATCCTGTGCCTACTCTATCTGCTCAGCGGAAAATACGTAAAACTCTCGCGTCTCTTCTACATTTACGACATCGGTGTTTGGGCGACTTCTGAATCGGCGCAGAAGCGCGATGTCGACTTCTATCGAGCTGCGGGGCTGGATTCGGCTATCAATAAACTTCATTGGCTGCTGTGCGGTTTCGAAGGCGCTGTATTGGCTCTAAATTCGAATATTTTTCCGGATTTTCCGGTCGCGCAGCGTCAGTTGATCGCCGATTTATGGTTCTCGACGATGTACGCCCGCTTCAAGCACGGGTCGCGGTTGACGTTCGGCTCGTCGCTGACCGATGAGGCCGAAAAGCTCTGCGCCAAGCTGCGCGACGCCACCGGGCAGCTCACGTTTCAAAAGGTGCTCACTGATATCTGTAGCTTTATGGAGATCTTTTGCGTCAGCAAGGCGCAAAGCTATTTCGATTTCTGGAGTGCGGTCATCAACAAACGCCAACCGGTCTTGCGCCAGACTGGCACGTGAGGCGGAAAGTCTTCTTCGGGGTGCGGATGCGCGGGCACGCGCCACCGGCATCTCCAAGTCCTGCTGGGCGTGGTCGAGCTTCCGGCTCACGGGGGAAAATAAGTGGGCCATACATTAACATGCTTAAGCGAAAACATGCTTAAGAGGCCGTTTCGAAACCCGCTGCGGACCCGCTCATAATGAGTTTGACCGCCATCCGCTACTGTTCAAACGCCCGATTTTATTGGGTTTGGCCTTCCCGAAGGCTCCATGAGGTGACGCGGGTTGCGAGTTTCGAAACGGACTCTAAGCGAATCGGTGGGCTGCGGCTGTATCGGACAGGCATCGCGACCGATGGCGTATTGCGGTTTATGGCAAGCGGTGGACATGATGGGTGACAAGACCCTGATGGGAGAGTTCTGGGTCCTTAGCCGGGCGCCATGGAAAGCCCGGCCGTGACGCGCTTCATCGATGCCTCATTCTGGGGCGGCAGGCGCGTGCTGCTCACCGGGCACTCCGGCTTCAAGGGCTCCTGGTTGACACTGTGGCTGCACCGGATGGGCGCCGTCGTCACCGGCATCAGCCTGCCGCCGGCCACCACGCCTGCTCTATTCACCGATGCTGGTATCGTCACGCTTTGTCACAGCCACTTCTGCGACATTCGTGACGCGGCTGCGCTCGCGGAACGCGTTCGTGCGGCGCGCCCAGAAATCGTTCTGCATCTAGCGGCGCAGCCTCTAGTGCGCGCGAGTTATCAGGATCCCTGCGCAACCTTCGCCAGCAATGTGATGGGCACGGTCCACGTGCTCGATGCGTTGCGCGGGCTCGCGGATGTGCGCGTGGCGGTGATGGTGACCACCGATAAGGTCTATCGCGATGGCGCGGTGCTTCGGCCCTACCGCGAGGATGACGCGCTCGGTGGGTACGACCCCTACAGCGCCAGCAAGGCGGCTTGTGAGATCGTTATCGCCAGCTACCGAGACGCGTTTTTGGCGGCGCAAGGCGTGGCGGTCGCGAGCGCGCGCGCCGGTAATGTGATCGGCGGCGGCGACTGGGCGCAGGACCGGCTGATCCCGGACGCGGTGCGCGCCTGGTACGCGGGAGAGCCGCTGATTGTTCGCCGTCCGCAAGCCGTGCGCCCCTGGCAGCATGTGCTGGAACCGCTATCCGGCTATCTGCGCCTGGCGCAAAAGCTATATCAGGAGTCGGCGCTTTCTGGTGGCTATAATTTCGGTCCCAAAGAGGGCGACGTCGTGACTGTCCGCGATGTGGTCGAACTGGCGCGAAATGCCTACGGCAAGGGTGAAGTGCACTACCGGGACGGCCATGAAGGCCCGCACGAATCCGGTTGGCTTGCGCTCGAGACTGGCAAAGTGCGTGACTTGCTCGGCATCATGCCGGTCTGGCCACTGACGGAGGCAATCACACGCACGATGGCGTGGTACCGTGCGCGGCTGGAAGGCGGCGATGCGCGACAGCTTTGCCTGGCCGATATCGTTGATTTTGAGTTGGGCGCGTCCACCGGCGCAAGTGTGCTAGAAAAGACCGTGGCCGGCGCCTAGCACGCGGCGCATCGTTTTTGAGGCATCGCTTGACGGAAATGACATGCGCTTTACACCGACACCACTCGCCGGCGCCTACCTGATCCATCTCGAGCGGCGCTCCGACCAGCGCGGCATGTTCGCCCGCGCATTCTGCGTGCGCGAGTTCGCTGCGCAGGGGCTCGAAACGAGCTATGTGCAGGCAAATTTGAGCAAGACCACGCGCGCCGGCGCGGTGCGCGGCATGCACTTCCAGCGCGGCGCGGACGCCGAGGTCAAGCTCGTGCGCTGCGTGAACGGCGCAATTTATGACGCTATTGTCGACATACGCAAAGACTCGGCGACCTACCTACGCTGGTTCGGGGCGGAACTCTCGGAAGAAAATGGACTCATGATGTACGTGCCCCGAGGTTTTGCCCATGGCTTTCAGGCGCTACGTGACGGGTCGACGGTGTTCTACCTGGTCAGCGCGTTTTACGCGCCGGAGTCCGAAGCCGGCTTGCGTTTCGACGATTCCAGGCTCGCCATTAAATGGCCGCGCGCGGTCACCGATATTTCGGACAAGGATAGCCGATGGCCGCTGCTCCCGCCTTGATCCTGCTGACCGGCGCAACGGGCTTTGTCGGCCGGCAGGTGCTGCGCGCGCTGTCGGAACGCGGCTGCAAGGTTCGGGTCGTTATCAGGGCAGGGACCGAAGACCGGCTCGTGTATGGCGATGCAATTGAAGGCGTTGTCGCCACGTCAAATCTTTGGTCTGAGAGAGCTGCGTGGTGGTCCGATGCCTGCGCAGACGTCGATATCGTAATCCACGTCGCCTGGTACGCCGAGCCGGGCCGGTATCTGCAATCGCCGAAGAACAGCGAATGCCTGGCCGGCACATTGCGCCTGGCCGAAGGAGCAAGCCGTGCAGGGATCCGGCGCTTTATCGGCATCGGCACCTGCTTCGAATACGATCTCGATGCCGGCCTACTGAGCGTGCAGACATCGCTGCGGCCGACCACGCCCTATGCGGAGGCCAAGGTCGCTGCCTTTAGGGCGCTGTCGCAGTCGCTTCCGGCCGAGGGGACCGAATTCGTCTGGTGCCGTCTGTTTTATCTGTACGGCGAAGGTGAGGACGAACGGCGATTGGTGCCTTATCTGCGCGCTAAGCTCAGCGCTGGCGAGCCGGCTGAACTGAGCAGCGGCGCGCAGATTCGCGATTTTCTCGATGTCCGCGAGGCTGGCCGCATGATCGCGGACGCCGCGCTCGGGACGGGGCAGGGGCCGGTCAACATCTGCTCCGGCGTGCCCATCACGGTGCGTGCGCTGGCCGAGCAGATCGCCGACCAATACGGCCGCCGCGAATTGCTGCGCTTCGGCGCGCGCCCGGACAACCTGGTAGATCCGCCCCGGGTGGTCGGGGTGCGAGCGGCGCCCTGACTGTCTCCTGCCGCGGTCCCGGTTTCCCCATTTTGGTTAATCCTTATTAACTTTTGTCCCCTAAGACATGGAGCCGGCACCGTACATTGCAGGAAACCCCGCATGAAAGCCCGGCTCGAACCGCGAATCAATTTGCATGGCCGCACGCCGCTGGAAACGGTGATCCCCTTGGCGACGCCCTTTGTCGTCTTCACCGACCCGGCGAGCTCCTGCAATTTCAAATGCACCTTTTGCCCTACCGGCCACCGCGACATGATCGCCGAGACTGGACGTTTCCAGGGGGTGATGAAATACGAGCTGTTCCAGAAAATCGTCGACGATCTGGGCGCGTTCGATAAGCCCGTCAAGGTCCTGCGCATGTACAAGGACGGCGAGCCGTTCCTCAACAAGCGGCTGGCCGACATGGTCGCTTATGCTAAAAAATCCAAGCGCATCGAATATATCGACACGACCACGAACGGCACGTTCCTGTCGCCCGACCGCATCGGTCCCGTGCTCGAGGCCGGCATCGACAAGATCAACATCTCAGTCGATGGCATGAGCGAGGAAGGCTACGCGCGCTTCACCGGTTTCAAGTTCGACTTCGCCAAGTTCGTCGAAAACGTCAAATGGATCTACGCCAACAAGGGCGACTGTGAAATCGTCGTCAAAATTCCCGGCGAACTCATCAGCGAAGCTGAGCGCCAATTGTTCTTCGACACGTTCGGCGATCATTGCGATCGCATCTTCGTGGAGAATTTCGCGCCCTGCTGGCCCGAGTTCGACGTCGAAGTGCATACCGGTATCAAGATTAGCAAGGGCATCTATCAGCAGGAGATCGGCGATACAGATACCTGCCCCTATATTTTCTACGGCTACTCGGTGAATGCCGACGGTCTGGTCAGCTCATGCTTCCTGGATTGGGGGCGCAAGCTGGTGATCGGCGACGTGCGCCAGCAGTCCATGAAGGAGATTTGGAATTCGGAGCGTATGAACGCGCTGCGCCTGCAGCATCTCGAAGGGCGGCGGCGGCAAAACGGCGTCTGCGGCAATTGCGGTCAGTTGAGCCATTGCTTGCCGGACAACATCGATGCGCATCGCGTGGCGCTGCTGGCGAAATTCAAGGCGCTCGTGCCCCTTAACGCTGGCGTTGAATCGCCCGGCGGAACCAATCGCACCTTCGTGGCCGTGGCGGCGGAATGAAACTCCTGCACGTCACGCCGCACCTGGGCGGCGGCGTCGGCAAGGCGCATGCGGCGTTGCGTGGCGCGCTAGCCGAGGAAATCGAGCAGACCTTTGTTCTGTTGGAAGAGCCGCGCGACCGCCGCTTTGCCGATGCGATCGTGCAGAGCGGGGCGCGCGTTTTCATCGCACAAAACCTCGATCATGTGGCACAATTGGCCGGCGAGGCCGATATTGTCCAGTTCGAGTTCTGGAATCATCCGCGCCTGTTCGAATGCTTGGCGCGTTGTCCGTTTCCCGCCATGCGCAGCGTGTTCTGGTCGCATATTTCGGGTGTGCACCGGCCGCTGATTCCGCACGCCCTGATCGAAACGGCCATGCGCTTTGTTTTTACCACGGAGGCTTCACTGGACTGCGCGTCGGTCGCCCATCTGTCGGCGGAAGCGCAAAGCAGGCTCGCGGTCATCAATAGCGGCTTCGGTTTTCCCGATGCAGAGCGGCACGCACCGGCACGCGAGCGCCAGCCCGTCATCGCTTATCTCGGCACCGTCGATTTCGTGAAGATGCATCCCGGATTTTTTGAGGCGCTCGACCGCTTGGCGGGTGACGATGTCCGCGTTTCAGTCTGGGGCGCGTTCGATCCGGCGGGGCGGGTCGCCGCGCGCGCGCAAGCGATGCGCCATCCCGGGCGCGTCATCTTTCACGGCCAGACCGACGACCCGCGGGCAGCGCTTGCCGCTGCCGACATCTTCTTCTATCCTCTGCGGGACGATCATTACGGCACCGCCGAGAATGCGCTGATCGAAGCCATGTCGCTCGGCTTGGTCCCAGTGGTCATGGACAATCCGGCGGAGATGGCGATCGTGCGCGATCGCGAGACCGGCTTCGTCGCCCGGTCCGTCGAAGAATGCACGCCGCTCATCCAGATGCTGCTGGCGGCGCCGGACCTGCGCCGAGACATCGGCCGCAATGCTGCCAATGCAGTGGCTGAAGCCCGCACGCCGCAGCGATCGGCGCTGGATTTCATGGTCGTCTGGCTTGGGCTGCTCAGCAAGTCGCCAAAGCTTTTTGATTTCCGCACGGTCCTAGGCGACACACCGGCGGACTGGTTTCTCGCGACGCAAGTCTCGTCCGAAATAGCCGCGCGGCCGCACAACTGGGTTGGCACGCAACAAGCATCGAAGGGATCGCTGGCACATTTCGAGAGCGTCTTCGCCGGCGATGCATCGCTGGCCCGCTTGCGCGCCTAGGCGGGCCCTGCGCATGAATTTAATCGCTCGCGTTAAAAATTTGCGCGGCCTCCGGCTGGGGAGCAACCGGAGGCCGCGTCTTTGACGCCGTCCGCGTTCGCGACCGCGAGCGGCGTGGGAGCCCCATCGCAACGCGAGGACTAGAACGGCAGCAACACATCGAGCAGCTGCGAACCATAACGCTGCTGCTGCACGTCGGTAATCTGACCTTTGCCGCCGTAGGAGATGCGGGCTTCGGCAATCTTGCTCGAATCGATGGTGTTGTCGCTTTGGATGTCCTCCGGCCGCACAATGCCGGCGACCACCAGTTCGCGCATTTCGAAATTGACCCGAATGTCCTGTTTGCCCTCGACAACGAGATTGCCGTTCGGCAGTACCTGCGTCACCACGGCGGCAACATTGGTCTGCAGAGCTTCCGATCGGTTGACCGACCCCTTGCCGTCGAGCGAGGTGGTCGAATCGGTGGTGACTATGCGACCCGGCAACTGGGTGCCTAAGAACTTTTTCAAGCCGAACAGATTGGAAACGCCGCTGTCATCGTTACTCGCTCTGCTACGCTGTGTCTCGTTGTCCATGATCGCTTTGTCGGTGATGTTGACGGTGACGGTGAGAATGTCACCAATCTGATGTGCGCGCTGATCCTTGAAGAAGGCGCGGGCGCCGTTGCGCCAGAGCGAATTCGGATTGTAGGAGGCCGGCTGCGCCGCCGGCATTGGCATCTGCACCGGCTTGTAGCCCGGACGCGCGGTCGGATTGTTGATTGCCGTCAGTTTCGGCGGCTCGCCGATGCTCTTCAGCCGGTCGACGGCGGCGCAGCCGCTGAGCAGGGAGGCCGCGATCGACGCGACGACGAGGCGTTTCAGCACGGGTGATACTTTCATCGACATGACTTTCACGGTTTGCTGACGGGAGCAGGGCGCGCATTCGACTCGGGTGTGGTGGGCGGGTCGCATGCGGGACCTATTGTTCGGTGGCGATGCTGCCGGTCGTAACCGGCGGGTTATTGGCGGCAAGCAGCCCGCCCGCGGTGCCGATGACGACCCGGCCGGGGCCCGCCACCACGCCTTGCAGCACGCGCTTGGATTGCTCGTTGAGCACGCCGATCATGTCGCCGACGGCGCCGCCTTCGGTGGCCTTGCCGCGCACCGTGAGCGTGATGCCCGGTATCTGGTAGATCAGCGTCACCGATTCATTGCGGCGGATCACTTCCGGTCGCGCCAGATCGAGGCCGCGCAGCAGATGGCCGGGCTGCATGTTGAAACGGGCCGCCATGCCGACCGCTTGCGTGGCGTCGACAATGAAATCGCGCCCGACCTCGCCGCGTGAACGGCGCTCGAACATCACGTCGGCCTGCTTGAGGATTTCGCCACGGTTGACCGTGTGCGCTATCGTCAGCACTTCGACCATGGCGCGCGCTTGGCCGGACACCAGCAGCGGCGCGCGGCCGGGAATCTCGACTGCGGCGTTGAAGTGGCCGGTGGGTACATCGTAACCGAGACGCAGCACGCGCGGCATGCCCGTGGCGGTCGGCTCGACATGCTGCGGCGTTAGCGTCCGGTCGAATGTCAGCACCAGATCCTTGGTCGGTCCTAGCGCATATTGGTTCGACAGCGCCGCGGTGACCGCGTTTTCGATAGTCCCCGGCGAGATGGTCCGGGTGGCACGGGTGACCACCACATTGTCCACGCCGTTGGTATCGAGCCCGATGAGCTGATGGGCGCGCACCGCCTCGACCACCGTCTCGGCCGGCACCGTGCCGGTCGAGCCCAGATCGGGCGAGCGGAAGATCGGCACATTGGCGACGATGCCGGCGTTGTCGACCAGGTCGCCGATGCGCACGATGTCGCCGGTAACGACGGCCTCGGCCTTCAGCTTCGGATGGGGTGGATCGAGCGCGGGAAGCATTTCGGCGCAGGCGGCGCCGGCGAACGCGACGAGCGCAACGCATGCAATGGCGAGCTTGCGGATCATGATGAGACCTCAGCGCATCAGGTTGGCGTTCGTTTGCAGCATCTGGTCGGCGGCCGTAATTACCTTGGAATTCATTTCGTAGGCGCGCTGCGCGGCGATCAGGTTGGTGATCTCCGACACCGAGTCGACGTTCGACTGTTCAAGGTTGCCCTGCAGCAGATCGCCGGCGCCGTCCGTGCTGGGCAGACCGTCCTGCGGCGTGCCGGAGGCGGGCGTTTCCGTGTACAAATTGTCGCCGACCGGCAGCAGACCGGCCTGGTTGACGAAGCGCGTGAGCGTGATCTGGCCCAGCACGGTCGGCGTGGTCGAACCCTGCGGGATGACCGAGACCTGGCCCTGCGAGTTGATGGTGAGGCCGGTGCTGTTGGCGGGAATGGAGATCGAAGGCATCACCACGTTGCCCTGCGCGGTGACGATGCGTCCTTGCGCGTCCATCTGGAACGAGCCGTCGCGGGTGTAGGCGTAGGTGCCGTCCGGCATCTGGATCTTGAAGAAGCCCTGGCCGCGGATCGCCACGTCGAGCGATGCGCCGGTCTGCGTCAGCGTGCCTTGCGTCATCAGGCGCGGCGTGCCGACCGTCTTGACGCCGGAGCCGAGATCGATGCCGACCGGCAGAATATTGCCTTGCGAGGAGGTCTGCGTGCCGATGCGGCTGACGTGCTCGTACAGCAGGTCCTCGAATTCGGCGCGCTGGCGCTTGTAGCCGGTGGTGGTCATGTTGGCGAGATTGTTGGCGATGACCTGCACATTGAGCTGCATGGCCATCATGCCGGAGGCGGCGGTGGACAGGGCGCGCATCGTTTCAGTTCTCCTTCGCCGTTCAGGCCGGGACTTCGGCAAGCTTGTCTATCGCTGTCGTACTGATGTCGCTCTGCTGCTGCATCATGGCGCCGATCTGCTGATAGCTGCGGGTGACTTGGATCATGCGCGCCATTTCAAGCACGCCTTGCACATTGGATTTCTCGAGCGAGCCTTGGACCACGCGTGACGTTGTGTCTTGCGGGGGCTGATTGGTGCCGAGGTAATTGAACAGACTGGCGCCGTCCTTCTGCAGTTGATTGACGTTGGCGAAGCGCACCAGGCGCAGCTTGCCGCGCTGCGAATCCGCGTTCGAGTTGCCTTCGCGCACGCTGACGGTGCCGTCGGGGCTGACCTGGATCTGGCTGTCGGTCGCCTGCAGCCTGATCGGTCCGCCGTCGCCGAGCACCGGATAGCCATCGTTGGTGACGATCTGGCCGGAGGCATCGAGCTTGAACGCGCCGTTGCGGGTGTAGCGCACGCCGTTCGGCGTCTGCACGGCGAAGAAGGCTTGGCCGTCGACCGCGAGATCGAGCGGGTTGCCGGTGCGCTGCACCGGGCCGTGGCTCATGTCGATCCAGGTGGCGCGGTCGCGCACGAAGGCGATCGGCGGGCCCTGGTTGCCGTTCGTGGCCGAGGACAAATATTCCTCAAACAGCGCACCATCGGCCTTGTAGCCGGTGGTGTCGATATTGGCGACGTTGTTGGCAATGACGTCGAGTTCGCGGCTCAGCGCGACCTGACGCGAAAGTCCGATCAGAAGCTGGTCCTGCATCGGCGACTCCCCAAGAGCTGCGGCAAAGCGGGGCCCTCCCGAGGCCCGCCCTGCACGGTGGCGTCCGGCTCTCCCAAGCTGGCCGCCGGGTTCACTCTTGCAGCCGTCGTGCCAAAGACAGAAAACTTGATAGTTCAATAACTTAGTTCGAAATCGCCGGGTGCGAGCCGGGCAAGAACCGCCTTACCGGCCGGGATTTGCCGGCAAAAATTACCTAGCGAAGGGGCTTGGCAAGGATCTGTTAACCATACCGACCTACCTTCGATTCAAGCGGGCGCGGGGTGTGCATGCGTGGCATCTCGCCATCGGACGGTCCGCGGATGGCGACGCAGATTCCGGGGTAACTTCCCATGGCGGCCAAGGCGAAGCAGGCAGAGACCGAGTCCGAGGGCGAGCCGGAAGAAGGCGAGCAACAGCCGGCAAAGAAGAGAAAGTTCACGCTGCCGTCCCGCAAGGTGATGATCATCGCCGGTGCCGGACTGCTGGTCGTGGCCGGCGGTGGTATCGGCGGCTATCTTTTCCTTTTCAAATCGCACCACGAGACGCCGGCGCAGGCGGCCGCCAAGCCGGCCTTCTTCGTCGACATGCCGGACGTGCTGGTCAATCTGTCCAATGCCGGCAGCGACCGCACGCAATATCTCAAGGTCAAGATCGTGCTGGAAGTGCCCGATAAAGGCTTGGTCGAACATATCAAGCCGCTGATGCCGCGGGTGATGGATGCCTTCCAGACCTATTTGCGCGAACTGCGGCCGACCGATCTCGATGGTTCCGCCGGCCTCTACCGGCTCAAGGAAGAGCTGACGCGGCGTGTCAATGCCGCGATCGCGCCCAGCCACATCACCGCAGTTCTGTTCAAGGAGATCATCGTCCAGTGATCGCCCGCCGGCGCTCGCCGGAGCGCGTGAGACGAGAAGTATTCTAGCCCATGGCCATCGACGAACAGATCAACCGGGACCAGCTGGCTGCCGAATGGAGCCAAGCGTTGGAAGCCGAAGGCGGCGCGGTCGTCGCAGAAGAAGTCGCGCCGAGCCCGGAGGGCGCCGACCAGGCGGCCGCGCAATGGGCTGCCATCGTCAACGACAGCGGCTCCGATCCGCAGATATCCAAGGGCGGCGCCGAGCGCATCCTCAATCAGGAGGAAATCGACAGTCTGCTTGGATTCAGCCTGGCGGACGTCACGCTAAACGACAATTCCGGCATCCGCGCCATCATCGACTCGGCGATGGTGTCCTACGAGCGCCTGCCGATGCTGGAAATCGTCTTCGACCGCCTGGTGCGGTTGATGACGACGAGCCTGCGCAACTTCACATCCGACAACGTGGAAGTCTCGCTCGACCGCATCACCTCGGTGCGCTTCGGCGACTATCTCAATTCGATTCCCTTGCCGGCGATCCTGGCGGTGTTCAAGGCGGAGGAGTGGGACAATTTCGGTCTCGTCACCGTCAATTCCGGCCTGATCTATTCGATCATCGATGTGCTGCTGGGCGGCCGCCGCGGTGCATCGGCCGTCCGCGTCGAAGGCCGGCCCTACACCACGATCGAGACCAACCTGGTCAAGCGCTTGATCGAAGTGATCCTGGCCGACTCCGAGCTTGCCTTCAAACCGCTGTCGCCGGTCAAGTTCAACATCGACCGGCTGGAGACCAATCCGCGCTTTGCCGCGATCACGCGGCCGGCCAATGCGGCGATCCTGGTGCGGCTGCGCATCGACATGGAAGACCGCGGCGGCAATATCGAACTGCTGCTGCCCTACGCGACCATCGAACCGATCCGCGACGTCCTGTTGCAGATGTTCATGGGCGAGAAGTTCGGCCGCGATCCGATCTGGGAAGGCCATCTCGCCACCGAAATCGCGCAAGCCGCGATCAGCGTCGACGCCGTGCTCTACGAGGAACTGCTGCCGCTGCGGCAGATGATGTCGCTCAAAGTCGGCGACACGCTCACGCTCGACGTCAAGCCGAATGCGCTGGTGACCGTGCGTTGCGGTGACGTCGCGCTGTCGGAGGGCCGCATGGGGCGGGTCGGCGACCGCGTCGCCGTGCGCGTTGCCAAGCATTTGCGCAAGCCGCGCACCACCTTCGCCATGTTCGAGAAAGCCGACGATACCGCCAAACCGAGAGAGACGTCGTGACCCATAATTATGGCTTCGTGGTCGAGATCATGGTCTCGATCCTGCTGCTGATGACCATTCTCTATTGCGTGCGGCTCAACAAGCAGCTCCATCTGCTCAAGGCCGACGAGCAGTCGTTGCGTGCAACCATTTCCGAATTGATCACGGCCACCGAAATTGCCGAGCGCGCCATCGGCGGGCTGAAAGCCACCATGCGCGACGGCGAGCATACGTTGAACGAGCGCTTGCAGCGGGTCGAGGACGTATCGGCCGAGCTCGAGCGCCAGCTCGGCGCGGGCGAGCAGGTTCTGTCCAAACTCACCCGTATCGCCGGGCTCGCGCGCCCCGCCGACGAACCGCGCGCCGCGCCTGCGGTGCCTGATGCCCGCGCAGTGGCTGCCGCCGCGCAAGCCTTCGCCGAACGCACGCGCGCCAGGCTGGGTGGTCTTGCCGCATGATCCGCTTTGCGCGCGATTTCAGGCTGATCCCGATCGTGCTGCTCGCCACGAGCTGCCTGTTCTTGCTCAAGGTCTCAGGCCTCGTCTTCGACGGCGGTTATACTTTCGCGCAGCGCATGGAAAACCATTACCAGCCGGACTTGAACGTGACGCGCGCGGAGAAGCTGCCGGACTATCCCAAGATCGTCGTCGCCCAATCCGGGTCCTCGTCGATACAATCCGCCGGCAAGGGGTCTTGGGCGCATCAGATGTTCAACTACCGGGATGGCGCCGATCGCGACGTGACCGGCTCGGTCAGTCATGACGAAGAGTCCAAAGGGCCGGACCTCAAGGTGAGCAACAAGGCGCCGAAGCCGCCGACCATCGCGGCCGGCGATACCTCGATCACCATCGCGCCCGGCACGGTCAGCTCGGCCGGCGAGCGCGCGCTGATGGAAAGCCTGAAAGGCCGCCGGCAGGAACTCGACCAGCGCAGCCGCGAGCTCGACATGCGCGAGAACCTGCTCAAGGCCGCGGAGAAGCGGGTGGAAGCCAAGATCGGCGAGCTCAAGGAGATGGAGACGCGCCTCAAGAAGACGATGGGCCTGCGCGACAAGCTGGAGGCGGAACGCTTCAAGGGCATCGTCACCATGTACGAGAACATGAAGCCGAAGGATGCCGCGCGCATTTTCGACCGGCTCGAACTCAATATCCTGATCGATGTGTCCACCGCGATGAATCCGCGGAAGATGTCCGACATCCTGGCTCAGATGACGCCGGATGCCGCCGAACGGCTCACGGTGGAGCTTGCCAATCGCTCCAGCGCGGTCAAAACGAGTGCGCCGGACAAGCTGCCCAAGATCCAGGGCGCGCCGACGACGCCGTAAAACGCGACAAATGCAATTCGACGGTTAACGCGCCGTTAAATGCGACGCCCTAGTCTGCCGCGAGTAGGCAGTCTCGCCGGCTGGAATGCTTCATGACGGCTTTGCCCCACCGCCCGTACAAGTCCGGCGTCCGCGCCGTCTGTGTCGGTTTTGCCGTGCTGCTGGCGGCGCTCGCCGCTTATTTGCCGGCTTCGCGCGCACGCGCCGAGACGCCGATCCTTGGCACGCTCAAGGTTAACACCCAGGACGGCTATGCCCGGCTGGCGTTCAAGTTCGTCCAGCCGGTGCCGGCGAAGATCGAGCTTAACTGGCCGGTGCTGATGATCCGCTTCGCGCACCCAATCGATATCGCCGCGGTCGACCAGCTCGCCGCAGCCGCGCCCGAATTCATCGGCGCCGCGCGCCGCGATCCCGACGGGGGGGCGATCCGTATCGCGCTGGCGCGTCAGGTGAAGATCAACACCACGCCCGCCGCCGAGCGGCTCTATGTCGATCTCTTGCCGGATAATTGGACCGGCGTGATGCCCGAATTGCCGAAGGATGTGATCGAGCGCCTGGCGCAGCGCGCGCGCGAGGCCGATAGGCTGCAGCGGCGCCAGAGCGCCGAGGACCGGCTTCACCACCCGCCGCAGATCCGCGTCAAGGTCGCGAGCGAGCCCACCTTCACGCGTTTCGTCTTTGATTTGCCCAATGTCACCATTGTGCAGCCGAAACGCGGCAAGGGCACGTTCAGGCTCGAGTTCGACCATCCGATCAAATGGGATCTGACCGATGCGCTGGCGGCGATGCCGTCGACGCTGCAAACCGTGAAGGCCGGCGTCAAGCCTGATGCCAGCACGGTCGACTTCATGCTCAAGGGCGCGCCGGACATTCGCACCTTCCGCGAGGATGACCATTTCGTGGTCGACATCGGACATGAGGGAATCGCGGGCCGGCAGCGCGCGCATCTCGGCGGCGCCAAGAATGCTTTGCTTGCCATCCAGCCGCCGGCGACGGAGCCGGTCCGGAAAGAGGCGGAGGCTGATCAATCCGGGGCGGACAACGAACTGCCGCCGATGGTCGATGTGCCGGCACCAAAGCAGCGTGCCGCCGCGCCGGCGCCGGCCGCCAAACTCGCGGCGGCTGACAAACCCGCGCCCCCGGTTGTCAAACCTCCGCCGGTCCAACAGGCCGCCACCACCAAGCCCGCCCCGCCGGTGGTCAAGCCTCCGCCGGTCCGACAGGCTGTCACCGAACCCGCGCCGATCCAGCACGTCGCCACCAAGGCTGCACCGGTCCAGCCGAGCGTTGCGCCAAAGCCAGCGCCGGTCGCGTCACAAGCCGCACCTCAAGCCGCGCCGCATCCGGTGGAAGCGAGCATGCCCTTGCTGTTGCCGAAGGCACCGAAGACGAAGAGTGTGCCCACGCCGGCTTCGGCCGCCGCGCCGGTAACGCCTGGGCCCGACAGTACCGTTCCGCCGCCCAATCCCAACGCGGCGGTCGTCGTCGGCCTGCACCAGGGCTCCGATACATTACGCCTCGAATTCCCGTTCGCGGGGCCGACTCCGGCGGCCGCGTTCACCCGCGCCGACACGCTGTGGCTGGTGTTCGACACCAAAGCCAATCTCAACATCAACGCGCTCGACAAGCATACCGGCACGGTCATCCGCTCCGCCACGCTCAAGCGTGGCATGGACGGCGAGATGATCCTGCGTATCCGCTTGAAGCGGCCGCAGCTCGTCAGCCTCGACACCGACGGGCCGGCCTGGACGGCGGCGATCGGCGACATCGCCTTGACGCCGCCGCGCCCGCTCGGCACCGCCCGCAGCGGTGTAGGCCGCGACCGCGCCAACATCATTATTCCATTCGACCGTCCAGCCAGCGTGCACGCGATCGTCGATCCCACGGTCGGCGACCGGCTGCTCGTCGTCACGGCGCTGGGGCCAACCCGCGGATTCCTGCGCCAGCATGATTATGTGGAATTGCATCTGTTGGCGAGCGCCCAGGGCGTGGTGGTGGCGCCGATCGCCGACGACGTTGCCGCTGCGCTTGCTTCAGACAAGATCACGCTCGGCCGGCCGGGTGGCCTTTCGCTGTCGAGCTCCGAAGTCAATGTGGCTGACGTGGCGGAAAACTCGCGCGGCGCGCCGTTCGATCCGCAGATGTGGGGTTATGACCGCAAAGCCGATTTCGAGCAGCGTCAGACCGAACTGATCCGCGCCGCCGCCGCTGCGCCGCCGGAAAGACGCATGCAGGCGCGGCTCAAGCTCGCTCGCTTCTATCTCGCCACCGGTATGGCGGCGGAAGCCAAGGGTGTGCTGAACGTCGCGCTCGGGGATCAGCGCGGTGTGCCCGACGTGACCGGCAGCGTGCTCGGCGCGGTCGCCGACGTCATGCTGCATCGGCCCGAGGAGGCGCTCAAACAGCTCAACCAGCCGCAAATCGGCAACCAGCTCGAGGCGCCGGTGTGGCGCGCCATCGCCTATGCGAGAGCGGGCAAGTGGTCGGAAGCCCATGCCGGCTTCCGGCATATCGAAGTCGCCATCGCCACGCTGCCGATCGAGTTGCAGCGCATGGCGATGATGGCGGCGTTGAAGACCGCCATCGAGGTGCGCGATTACGACACCGCCTCGCGGCTGGTGGACGAATTCGACAGCATCGGTGTGCCCAAGTCGCTGGCGCCGCCTTTCGCCGTGTTGGTCGGGCGGCTCGACCAGGGACTTGGCCGTACCACTGACGCGCTCACTAATTACCGCACCGCCGCGGCCTCGCGTAATGGGCCGGCCGCGGCGGAAGCACGCCTGCGCGAGATCGAGCTGCGCTTTTCGCTCGGCGAGATGCCGCGCAATCAGACCATCGCCGCGCTCGAAACGCTCACCACGGTTTGGCGCGGTGACGCGACCGAGTCCGAGGGGATGAAGATGCTGGCGCATCTTTATACCGAGGCCGGGCGCTATCGCGACGCGTTTCATGTGATGCGCACGGCGCTGCTGGCGCATCCGGATTCCGACCTTACGCGCCAGATCCAGGAAGAGGCGTCGGCGACTTTCGACAACCTGTTCCTGTCGCATAAGGGCGACTCGCTGCCGCCGCTCGAGGCGCTGGCGCTGTTCTATGATTACCGCGAGCTGACGCCGATCGGGCCGCGCGGCGACGAGATGATCCGCCGGCTCGCCGATCGGCTGGTGGCGGTCGACCTACTCGACCAGGCAGCCGAACTCCTGCAGCACCAAGTCGATAACCGCCTGCAGGGCGCCGCGCGTGCGCAGGTCGCGACCCGGCTCGCCACCATCTATCTGATGAACCAGAAGCCGGAACGCGCGCTCGCGGTGCTGCACGCCACGCGGGCCGCCGGGCTTGCCGGCGAACTGCACGACAAGCGTCTGCTGTTGGAAGCGCGCGCGCTGTCCGACGTCGGCCGTCACGATCTGGCGCTTGAGATCATCGGTGGCGTCAAGGGGCCGGCCGCGATGCGGTTGCGTGCCGACATTCTGTGGGCCGCTCATCGCTGGCGCCAGGCGGCGGAGCAGATCGAAGCACTCTACGGTGATCGCTGGAAGAAGTTCCAGCCGCTGTCGCACAGCGAGAGCATTGACATCCTGCGCGCGGCGGTCGGCTATGCGCTTGCCGACGAGACGATGTCGTTGGCGCGCTTCCGCGAACGCTACATGCCGAAGATGGCCAAGGGGCCAGACCAGCGCGCTTTCGAGGTGGTGAGCGCACCGATCGGCACCGGCAACGCCTCGTTCCAGAGCGTGGCGCAGCAGGTGACCAGCGTCAACACGCTCGATGCTTTCTTGAATGATATCCGCACGCGTTATCCGGACGTGCCGCTGGCCGCGGCCAAGGCCAAGGCGGCCGAACCGCCGCCGAAACCGGAGAAGCCGGCCAGCGTGCCGGCCCAAGCGAAAGAAACGGTCGGCAAGGGCGAGTCCGCGGCCACGCGGCCGCCGAAGGTGCCGAACAAGCCGGCGGCGCCGGGCAAGCCGGACACAGTGCCGACCGGCTCCATACCCTAAGCCAGTATGCCGTCGGCCCCGCGGCCGGGTGCTCCCTCTTGCGGCATTTTGGGCAATTGGCTTCGCTAAAGCGTGCGATGGAAGCGAGGGGGCGACCGGTTCAAGTTTCGGCCTTCGCTTGAACCTGGGCGCGCCTGCCCGCGACACAGTCGGACTGGTGCATCCACTGAAGGGGCCATCCATGATCAAGATGCAATGCCTGGCCGGGGCGGCGATGCTGGTCGCCGTCTGCGCCGCCGGAGCGGCGGCGCAGAACGCGCCGGTGCCGCCACCTCCGCCGAAGCCGAACCAATGCATCGCCGACGACGGCGGCTTCAAGATGCACGGCAAGCAGCCGGCCTTTGTGATCACGCTCGAGAACAAATGCGAGAAGCGCGTGCGCTGCCGCGTGTTCGCCAATATCACCACCGCCCGCGACTCGAAGCGGGTGCAGACGACCATGACCTTGGCGCCGAAATCGAAGGGCGCCAAAGCGAAGCAATCTTACGTCGTGCGCGTTAAGGTGAAGGGCGGCATGGTGCAGATGTCGCGCGACTGCCGGTACTTGTGAGTAAATCCGCGCGGACGCGCGGTCCCGCGTTGCCGGTTCGATTGTCAAACAGCGGCCACGCGGCCGGCGCTAGCGTGCCGGCATTGGCGTGATATGATGCGACGTCGGCGCTGCGCGCCGCTGGAATGGGGGGCGATCAATGAAGGCGCTACGAATTGCCGGGCCGGTCACGTTTGCGTGGCTGGCGGCGGCGCTGCTGTTACCGCAGGCGGCGATGGCGCAAGGCGCGCCCGATCCGCGCGAGGAGGCCGCCAAGGCCGCCTGCAAGGCGAAATCCGATCCGTCGATCCTGCTCAATTACTGGAAGACGGCCCGCGTCGCCGGCACTGCGGCCGAGCTGGAGAACCGCGCCAAGGCGATCTGCGTGACGGTCGGCGGCGGCAGCAGCCACAGCTACCAGATCAGCGGCAATGCCGGGCCGATGAAGGTGAGCGGCACCGCCTGCAGCCTGATGAAGCCGTTCACGGTGAAGGGCGGTGGCGGCGGCATGACCATCGAGTTCAGCTATACGCCGGCGGGCGCGGGCGGCGGCAAGGTGGCCTACACCGGCGGCGGCAGCGGCGTGAGAATGGCGGGCGCCGGCTCCTATACGGTGACGCTCGACGCGAAGGGCGGCACGCTCAGGCAGACGCACACCGGCAAGGTGCTGATCGTGGGCGGCGGCACGGCCACGCACACCGACATCTTGAAGCTCACGCCCATCCCGCCCTGCTGAGCGGGACGGTGCGGAGCGGTCGCGCTCTGCGAGCCCCGTCGGGCCGAACCAATGAGCCACACATGATTTCCAAGCGGATGGGTCCCATGCGAATAATTCTTGTCCTCATGCTGGCGCTCCTCGGTATCGACGCCGCGCGCGCCGACTACCAGATCGGCGTGCACTACTTCAGCGCCAGCGGCTCGGTCGAGATCTACGGCAAGGGCCTGTCGCAAATGCTGGTCAGCGACCTGGTGCAGCAGGTCAATGACGGCGGCAAGTTCGCCAAATGCGGTGCGGTCGTTGTCGAGCTCGAGCGGCGCGCCGAAGTAATCAAAGAGATAGAGCTGTCGAACAGCCCCATGTTCGATCCCGCCACCCGCCTGCGGCGAGACCTGCTGCTGGATGTGACCTATGAGGT
>JAKAMD010000259.1 GCA_021823875.1 Pseudomonadota bacterium
GATATTCTCACTTTGCCCAATGCCGGCCTCGTTTTGAGGCAAAGGCGTAGCAAGGTGGCTTGACCATCGGATTTGCAGCGAGCCGCGCCGCATGTCGGAATTGTCTGCATCGCTGCCGCCATCCGCCCAAGAAGCCTATTGGCGCACCGGCATCGCCACGCTGTTCGAACAGCTTGGCAGCCGCCGCGCCGGTCTGACGGCCGTCGAGGCGGCAGGCCGGTTCGACCGCTTCGGGCCGAACACCGTCACCGTGGATCGGCGCCGCAGCATCGTGGTGAAGATCGCCAAGCGCTTTGCCGAGCCGCTGGTGGCCATCCTGCTGGTGGCAGCCGCGATTTCCAGCTTCACCGGCGACATCGCGAGCTTCGCCATCATCGTCACCGTCATCGGCGCCTCGATCGCACTCGACGTGGTGCAGGAGCATCGCGCGGAGACGACGGCCGAGGCGCTCAAGCGTTCGGTGGCGATTCACGCCGACGTCAAGCGCGACGGCACCGTGCGCTCGCTGCCGGTCGAGCAGCTCGTCCCGGGCGACGTAGTCGAGTTGCGCGCCGGCGATCTGGTGCCGGCGGATGGCGTGCTGATCGAGGGGCGCAATGCCCACGTCAATGAAGCGTTGATGACCGGCGAGCCCTATCCGGTGGAGAAACGTGCCGGCGATTGCGAGGCGACCGAGCCGGCGGATGCCTTCAACGCGCTGTTCGCCGGCACTTCGGTGGTCAACGGCGAAGCGACCATGCTGGTGGTCGCCACCGGCCAAGCGACGCGCTTCGGCGGCATCGCCGCCGCGCTGGCCGGCGCAGAGCCACCCGGCGCTTTTGAGTTGGGCCTGCGTCGGTTCGGTCTGTTGATTCTGCGGCTGACGGTGTTTCTGGTGCTGTTCGTTCTGCTGGTCAACATCGCTTTCGGACGGCCGGTGCTGGAAGCCTTCCTGTTCGCCGTCGCGCTGGCTGTCGGACTTACCCCCGAGCTGTTGCCCATGGTGGTAACAGTGACGCTGTCGCGCGGCGCACTGCGCATGGCTCAAAAGCGCGTGGTGGTGAAGCGGCTGGCGGCGATTCACGACCTCGGCGCCATGGACGTGCTGTGCACCGACAAGACCGGCACGCTGACCGAAGCCAATATCACGCTGGTCAGCCACCCCGGTTTCGATGGTGCCGACAGCGAACAGGTCCTCACGCTGGCCGCCGTGAACGCGACTTTCGGCGCCGGCATCCGCAGTCCGCTCGACCAGGCGATCGTACAGCATTGCGCCGGCCGTGACTTGCAGGGCTGGCGCAAGCTCGACGAGATCCCGTTCGACTTCGAGCGCCGCTGCGTATCGGTGCTGGCGGAACACGACGGCAAGCGGCTGCTGATCATCAAAGGGGCGCCGGAAGCCGTGCTCGCGCGGGCGAGTCGCGTGGCGCTTGCCGATAGCCAAAGCCAGGCGCTCGACGCGGCGGCACGCGCAAAACTCGATCGCCAACAGAACGAGCAGGCCACACTCGGTTATCGGTTGCTCGCGATCGCTTTCAAGGAGATGCCGGCTGATGTGCGCGAATTGCGCGACGAGGATGAAGCCGATCTGACGGTTGCCGGCTTCTGCGTGTTCGCCGATCCGCCGAAGCCGAGCGCCGCCGCCGCGGTACACCGGCTGGCCACGCATGGCGTGCGGGTCAAGGTCATATCCGGCGACCACGAGGCGGTGGTGCGCCATCTGGTCGACACGTTGAAGATTCCGGCGCGCCAAATGCTCACCGGTGCCGAGATTGCCGAATTGACCGAACCGGCGCTGATTGCGCGTGTCGAGAAGGCCGACCTGTTCGCGCGTGTGTCGCCCGACCAGAAGACCCGCATCATTCGCGCCCTGCAGGCGCGCGGTCACACCGTCGGCTTCATCGGCGACGGCGTCAACGACGCGCCGGCGATCCATGCCGCCGAGGTCGGCCTGTCGGTCGATGGGGCGACCGACATCGCGCGCAGCGCCGCCGACATGATCCTGCTGTCGCCCGATCTCGGGGTGCTCGCCGACGGCGTCGAAGAGGGCCGGCGGACCTTCGCCAACATCCTGAAATACGTGCGCATGGGCACGTCGTCGAATTTCGGCAACATGCTGTCGATGGCGCTGGCGTCGCTGGTGCTGCCGTTTCTGCCGCTGCTGCCGGTGCAGATCCTGCTCAACAACCTGATCTACGATTTTTCCGAGATCGGCATCCCCTTCGACGGCGTCGACCGGCGCGATCTCGCTCACCCGCGTGTCTGGGATATGCACGCCATCTTGCGTTTCACCCTTGTCATGGGCGCGTTGTCGTCGCTGTTCGATCTCGCAACCTTCGCGGTGCTGCTGCAGATCTTCAAATCGAATGCCGAACAGTTCCGCACGGCATGGTTCTTCGAATCGACGGCAACGCAGATTCTGGTGATCTTCATCATCCGCACCTATCGTCCGGTTTGGACCGGCCGGGCGCATCCGGTGCTGGTCGCAAGTTCCCTGGGTGCGCTGCTCGTCGCTGTCGCGCTCGTCTTGAGCCCGCTCGGTACGGTCTTTTCGTTCGTGGCGATGCCGTGGCCGATGATCGCCGCCATTGCCGCGCTGATCGTTGCCTATCTGGCGAGCGCGGAAGCGCTCAAGCGGTTCGCCGGCACGAGAAGGCGGTAATGCCTGACGGCTCTGGTGCGCATCACGAATTTGTCATCCCTCCCCCGCGGGCGGGGGAGGGATGCGTGGACGTCGTTTACTTGCCCGGGATCTTCTCGGTCACGCCCTTGACGTAGAAGTTCATGCCGAGGATCTGTGCATCGGAGAGATGCGTGCCGCCCTGGCAGGGCACGGCGCTGCCGTCCTGCGCGATCACCGGGCACTTGAACGGATGCAGCGTGCCGGCCTCGATTGCGGCCTGCGTCTTCTCCGCCAGCTTCTTCACGTCGTCGGGCATGTTGGTGTAGGGCGCCATCACCACCAGTTTCGACTTCAGGCCGCCCCAGGTGTCGGTCGACTTCCAGGTGCCGGTGAGTTCGGCCTTGGTGCGCTCGATGTAATAGGGCGCCCAGTTGTCGACGATCGAGGTGAGCTGGGCGTGCGGGCCGAACTTGATCATGTCGGAGTCCTGCCCGAAGGCGAGGATGTGGCGCTGCTCGGCGATCTGCATGGCGGCCGGTGAATCCGTGTGCTGCATCAGCACGTCGGCGCCCTGGTCGGCCAGCGCCTTGGCGGCGTCGGCTTCCTTGCCCGGGTCGAACCACGAGTTCACCCAGATGATCTTGACCTTGATGTTGGGATTGACGCTCTGCGCGCCCAGCATGGTGGCGTTAATGCCGGAAATCACCTCGGGGATCGGATAGGAGGCGACATAGCCGAGCACGCCCTTCTTCGACATCTTGGCCGCGATCACGCCCTGGACGTAACGGCCCTCGTAGAAGCGGCCGGAATAGGTGCTCATGTTCGTGGCGCGCTTGTAGCCGGTGGCGTGCTCGAAATTGTCCTTGGGAAACAACTTGGCCGCTTTCAGGGTCGAATCCATGAAGCCGAACGAGGTGGTGAAGATCAGCTTATGGCCGGTGCGTGCGAGCTGTACGATGGCGCGTTCGGAATCGGGGCCTTCGCTGACATTCTCCAGAAAGGTGGTCGAAATCTTGTCGCCGAGTGCTTCAACCAGCTTCTTGCGGGCGACTTCATGCTGATAGCTCCAGCCGTAGTCGCCGATCGGGCCGACATAAATGAAGCCCACTTTGAGCTTGTCGGCGGCCGATGCACTGAGCGTCGTCGCGGCGATGGTGAGGACCGCCGTCGCGGCGGCAATGGCAAGTTTTTTCATGCGATAGACTCCGGGTTCTTCAGACGGGATCACTTGCTTCCCCACGAGAGCGCCGCCCGTCGCGCGCGCCCGCGGGGACATACCTAACGGTCGGGCACGAAGACCAGACCGAGCGAAGCGGGCGCGGCGGACCCGGCGGTGCCGCGCGTACGAGAAATTAGGATCAGGACGATCACGCAGGCGAGGTAGGGCAGCGACGACATCAGTTGCGAGGGAATGCCGAGGCCGAGGGCCTGGGCGTGCAGTTGCAGGATGGTGACCGCGCCGAACAGATAGGCGCCGCCGACCAGGCGGGCTGGCTGCCACGACGAGAACACCACCAGCGCCAGCGCGATCCAGCCGCGGCCGGCGGTCATGCCTGGAACGAAAAACGGCGTATAGGCGAGCGGCATGAAGCTGCCGGCAAGCCCGGCGCAGCCGCCGCCGAACAGCACCGCCAGCCAGCGCACCTTGAGCACCGGATAGCCGAGCGCATGGGCGGAGGCATGGTTGTCGCCGATGGCGCGCAGGATGAGCCCGGTCCGCGTGCGGTAGAGGAACCACCAGATGGCGACAACCAGCGCCACTGAGGCGTAGACGAAGGCATCCTGGCCGAACAGGATGCGTCCGATGAACGGCAGGCCGGTGAGAACCGGAATATAAAGGTTCGGCGCGCTGACGATCTTCTGGCCGACAAAGCCGGCGCCGATCAGGCCGGACAGGCCGACGCCGAGAATGGTGAGCGCGAGGCCGGTCGCCACCTGATTGACCGCAAGCCCGAGGGTGAGCAGCGCGAAAATGGCCGACATGGCCACACCGGCAGCGATGCCGAACAGCGCGCCGACGAAGGTCGAGCCGGTGAGATAGGCGCCGGCGAAGCCGCAGGCCGCACCCATGATCATCATGCCTTCGACGCCGAGATTGAGCACGCCCGAGCGCTCGACCACGAGCTCGCCCGCCGCCGCCAGCAGGAGCGGCGTGGAGGCGGCGATCACCGAGAGGATGATGGCTTCAACCAGTCCCATGCGCCGGTTTCCCAAAACTGCGGATGAGACGGATGCGATAGACGATGAGTGAATCGCAGGCGAGTACGTAGAACAACAGGATGCCTTGGAACACTTTGGTGAGATCGAGCGGCACCTTCAGCGCAATCTGCGCGCCCTCGCCGCCGATGAAAGTGAGCGCCAGGAACAGGCTCGCGATCAGGATGCCGACCGGGTTCAGCCGTCCAAGAAAAGCGACGATGATGGCGGTGAATCCGTAGCCGGGCGAGATGCCGGGCTGCAGATGGCCGATCGGGCCGGCCACTTCGATGATGCCGGCGAGCCCGGCCAGCGCGCCGGACACCGCGAAGGTGAAGATGACGAGTTGGTCGGCATTGAAGCCGGCAAAGCGCGCGGCGCGTGGTGCTGCGCCGACCAAGCGGATTTCGAAGCCCT
>JAKAMD010000260.1 GCA_021823875.1 Pseudomonadota bacterium
GTTCGCCTCCGACTGCCCGTTCGACCCCGAGAAGGGCACCATGTATATCCGCGAGACGCTGCGCATCCTGGACGGCATCGACTTCTCCAAGGAGAAGAAGGACAAGCTGTTCCACGGCAATCTCGAGGCGATCACCGGCGTGAAGCTGGTGAAGTAGTACTGGAACACACGTCATGGCCGGGCTTGTCCCGGCCATCCACGTCTTAGGTGCGGCACTACGCAAGAAGAAAGGCGTGGATGCCCGGCATAAAGCCGGGCATGACGATCTAGTTAGCCGGGTGGCGGAATGGCAATCTGCCAGCCATCTGCTAACCTCCGCCCATGTCGCTCACACGTTCCATCGGCCTCACCGAATCCGACGCGCCGCTGGACAATAGCGCGCGTCCAGATGCTGGCCGCGTGACGCCGGTGATGGAGCAATATATCGAGATCAAGACCGCCAATCCGGACTGTCTGTTGTTCTACCGGATGGGCGATTTCTACGAATTGTTCTTCGATGACGCCGAAACCGCCTCGCGCGCACTCGGCATTGTGCTCACCAAGCGCGGCAAGCATCACGGCCAGGACATCCCGATGTGCGGGGTGCCGATCCACCGCGCCGACGAATATTTGCACCGGCTGATCGCGCTCGGCCATCGCGTGGCGGTGTGCGAGCAGCTTGAGGATCCGGCCGAGGCTAAGAAGCGCGGCTCCAAGAGCGTGGTGCGGCGCGACGTGGTGCGGCTGGTCACGCCCGGCACGCTCACCGAGGATTCGTTGCTCGACGCCCGGCGCAACAACTACCTCTTGGCGGTGGCGCGCGCGCGGCTGTCCACGGTCGGCGAAGAGGCGCGCTTTGCGCTCGCCTGGATCGACATGTCGACCGGCGAATTCCGTATCGCCGAAGCGACGAGCGCAGCGCTTGTCACCGAGATCGCGCGGCTGGAACCGGGCGAGATCATCGTTTCCGATGCGCTTTATGACGATCCCGAGCTGGCGTCCTATTGGCGTACGCTGCCGGCGGTGACGCCGCTGACCCGCGACGCGTTTGACGGAGCCACGGCCGAGCGGCGGCTTACCGCATTCTTTGCGGTCGCCACCAGCGAGGGCTTCGGCACGCTGACGCGCTTGGAACTGACCGCCGCCGCGGCCATCGTCACTTATGTCGAGCGCACCCAAGTTGGCCAGCGTCCGCCGCTGTCGCCCCCTATGCGCGAAAGCGCCGGCGCTACGATGGCGATCGACCAGGCGACGCGCGGCAATCTCGAACTGATGCGCACACTTGCCGGCGAGCGGCGCGGCTCGCTGCTTGACGCTATCGATCGCACCGTCACATCGGCCGGCTCGCGCCTGTTGGCGCAGCGGCTGTCGGCGCCGCTCACCGATCCGGCCGCGATTGCGCAGCGGCTCGATGCCGTCAGTGGCTTCGTCGACGATGCCGTGCAACGCGCGGAAACCCGCACCCGGCTGCAGAGCGTGCCCGATCTCGCCCGCGCGCTGGCGCGGCTGGCGCTGTTGCGCGGCGGTCCGCGCGATCTCGCCGCCGTCCGCGACGGTATCCTGGCGGCGGCTGATCTCGCCCGTGCCTTGGCAGCGCTGAAAGATTCGCCGGCCGAGATTGCGCAAGCGCTCGAAGCGTGCCAGCGTCCGGACGGCATGCTGGCGGCCGAGCTTTCCGCCGGCCTCGCCGCCGAGTTGCCTCTCTTAAAGCGCGACGGCGGCTTCGTGCGTGAGGGCTACGACGCCACGCTCGACGAGACCCGCGCGCTGCGCGACGAATCGCGCCGCGTCATCGCCGCGCTGCAGGCGCGTTATGCGGATGAGACCGGCATCCGTACGCTCAAGATCCGCCACAACAACGTACTCGGCTATTTCGTCGAGGTGACGGCCCAACACGGCGAGCGGCTGATGGCGGCGCCGCTCAACGCCACTTTCATCCATCGCCAGACGCTCGCCGGTCAGGTACGCTTCACCACCACCGAGCTCGGCGAGTTGGAAGCCAAGATCGCCAGCGCCGCCGAACGCGCGCTCGGCATTGAATTGGAAGTTTTCGATAAGCTCAGCGCGGCCGTGATCGCGGAGAGCGACAATATCAAAGCCTGCGCCGAGGCGCTGGCGCGGCTCGATGTGGCGAGCGCGCTGGCTCATCTGGCCGCCGAGCGCGATTGCGCCCGCCCGCTGGTCGACGCCTCGCTCGCCTTCATCATCGAAGGCGGCCGTCATCCGGTGGTCGAGCAAGCTCTGGCGCGCGACGGCACGCCTTTCGTCGCCAACGGGTGCGACCTCTCGCCACCCGGCGAAACGCAAGCCGGCCGCATCTGGCTGATCACCGGCCCCAACATGGCGGGCAAATCCACCTTCCTGCGCCAGAACGCGCTGATCGCGATCCTTGCCCAGATGGGCTCGTTCGTGCCGGCGCGGCACGCGCATATCGGCGTGGTGGACCGGCTGTTCTCGCGCGTGGGCGCGGCCGACGACTTGGCGCGTGGCCGCTCCACCTTCATGGTCGAGATGGTGGAGACGGCGGCGATCCTCAATCAGGCCGGCCCGCGCGCGCTGGTGATCTTGGACGAGATTGGCCGCGGCACCGCCACCTTCGACGGCCTCTCCATCGCCTGGGCGACCATCGAGCACCTGCACGACGTCAATCGGTGCCGCGCACTGTTCGCCACCCACTTCCACGAATTGACCGCGCTGGCCGGCAAGCTTGGCCGGCTGCACAACGCCACGGTGCGCGTGAAGGAGTGGCAGGGCGAGGTGGTGTTCCTGCATGAAGTGACGGACGGCGCCGCCGACCGCTCTTATGGCATCCATGTGGCGCAGCTTGCCGGCCTGCCGGCCCCGGTGATCGAGCGCGCCAAGACGGTGCTAGCCATGCTGGAGGCGGATGACCGCTCCGGCCCTAAGGGCTTCGAGGACCTGCCGTTGTTTGCCGCCGCGCCCAAACCGCCGCCGGCCCAGGGTGACGACGCCTACGCGCGCATGATCGCCGCTGTCGCCGCGCTCAATCCCGACGAGATGTCGCCGCGCGAGGCGATGGAAGCGCTCTATGCGCTGAAAGAAAAGCTGGCGCAGGCGGAAAAGAAATAGCCGTCATTCCGGTGCGCCCGCGACGCCGGCGGCTTGGCGTCCCTTCCACCATTGGCGCGCGAGCCACAGCAGCGCGTTCCACGAAATCCCGACACTGAGCCCCACCGCATAGGACGACCACACGCCGAGTGGCACGGCCAGGAGATGCACGGCGTAAAGGCCGAGGCCCAGCCCGATCAGCGGCGCCTGCACATGGGCGGCGACGCTCGCCGCCGCCGGGCCGCCCAGCCGCGGGTGCAGGATGACGAAGAACGAGGCCATGGCGACCGGAAAGAACGCGAACAGCCCGGAAAAATAAGAGCCGATCGAGCCCGAGGCGGCAGTGACCACGAGCACGCACAGCGTCACCACCCCGGCGCGCCAGGCGAGATCGGATTTACTGAGGCGGACGCGGCGCACGCTGCCCTCGGCGCGAAAACGGCTGCCAGTGAGGATGGTGAGCGGAAACACGATCGCGTTGAGGATGAGCGCGCTCGCCGCGCTCCAGTCGATGAGCTGCGAGGCCGCGGCGCAGGCGAACCAGACGAGAAACGCGCCGACGAGACTCACGGCCAGCGAGCGGCGCTGCGCCAGCACGGCATAAGTGAGCGCAAAGATGCCGCAAGCCGCGTCCGACACCATGCTGCCGACCGCGCTCTGCGCGATGAAGGCGGGTGGATGCTGGACCGCGAGGATGATCATGGCGGCGCCGCCGGCGGTCGGCAGCGAAGCGATTAACGACCCAAGGAAGGGACCTGCGCGCTCCACCACCACCGAGGCGGCGACCACGATCGACGCGGTCAGCGCGATCTTGAGCAGAAGCCCGAAGAGGATCGTCGTCATAGGTTAAACCGCGAAACCGCGGCGGCGGGCGGCCCATACCGTGAGGCCCCAACTGACCGAAGTGGCCAGTGCCAGGCTCAGGCCGATAGCCGAACCGAAGGCCATGGCCGCGAAATGCAAGACGATACAGGCGAAGGCGAAGCCGACCAGCCCGGTCACCGCATTGGCCATCACCGCCGCGGTCGGCTTGCCGCCGACGCGCCGGTGCAGGATCAGCATCACGCTGATCAGGATGATGGGGAATACCGCCAGGATGCCGCTGCCGCCCGGTCCGATGCGGAAGCTGAGTGAAACGGTGACGCCGACCAGTGTCGCCACCATCGCCGCGCGCAGCGCCAGATCGTACCAATAGGTGCGCACCGGCGGGATCGACACATGACGCAGCGGCCGTGCCAATGCGATGCACACCGCCAGCACCACGACATTGGCGATGCCGGCGAGGGCGAGCGTCCAGTGCACCTCGTGCACGCCCCAGGCCAGCGCGATCCACACCAGCATGGCCAGCGAGAGGCTAATCGCCAGCGAGCGCTTCTGCGCCAGCAGCGCGTAGACCAGCGCGAAGATCACGTTGACGACGTTGATAGCGAGCGAGTTGATCGCGCTTTGCGCGATGAAGAGCGCACCGTGATCGAGCGCCAGGAATACATAGACCGGGCCGGCGCCGAGCGGCAGCGTCGCCACCAGTCCGCCGACCAGCGGGCCGGCGCGCTCGGCGGTCACGGTCGCGCCCACCACGAAGGCGGCGGTGACGGCCATTTTCACGATCAGGGTGAGGGCGAAATAAAGGTCGGGGGACATTGCGATTGTTATTATACGCGAACGTTCTGCTGTCGTCCCGGCCGAGCGTCAGCGAGAGCCGGGACCCAGTACGCCGCAGCCTATCGATGGACTGCGGCGTACTGGGCCCCCGCTTTCGCGGGGGCGACACCCATCATGTGCGCATCATCTTAACCTCGATCGGCGGGCCTGCCTTGATGGTCTGATAGACCACGCAATAGCGCTCGGTCAGCTTGAGCAATTGATCGAGCTTGTCCTGCGGCGCGTCGGTGTCGAGGTCGAAGCGCAGGCGAATGTTGCGGAATCCCACGGGCGCGTCCTTGGCGACGCCGAGCGTGCCGCGGAAATCGAGCTCGCCTTCCGTCGACACCGCGCCCGATTTGAGCGGAATGCCGAGCGCGGTGGCCACCGCTTTCAGTGTGACGCCGGCGCAGGCGACCAGCGCCTCCAGCAGCATGTCGCCGGAGCAGAGTTCGAGTCCGGAGCCGCCGGTGGCCGGGTGCAAGCCAGCAGCAGAAAGCGCGCGGCCGGTTTCGAGCTTG
>JAKAMD010000261.1 GCA_021823875.1 Pseudomonadota bacterium
GCGGTCATCGTCCATGGCGGCGCGCATGGGACCGACAACCGCGTGACCCTGGCGGCGCTTGAGCGGGACCCGGCACGGCTGCGCGGGGTGGCGGTGATCCCGTCCGGGTTGGGACGAGCCGTGCTGCAAGACATGCATCGTCGCGGCATGCGCGGCTGCCGCATGTCGACTGTCGTCAGCGGCGGGGCCAGTTTCGCGCATCTGCAATCATTATCAGAAGAGACCTTCGACCTCGGCTGGCACTTGGTTCTTCATTTCCACCGCTCCGAGGAACTCGTCGAGGTCGCCCCACTGCTCAAGACGATCCGAAGCCCGTTTGTGCTCGATCATCTCGCGCGCATCACGGGTCAGGAGGGCGTCACCTCGCCGGCCTTCGAAACCATGATGCGCCTGCTCGACACCGACCGCTGCTGGGTCAAACTCGCGAGCTTGTACCGGCTGTCGTCACAGCCCTACCCCCACATGGATATGATGCCGATGATCGAGCGTGTGGTCTCGGCTCGTCCCGACCGCATTCTCTGGGGCAGCAACTGGCCACACCCGATTTGTCCAGTCCCGATGCCGAACGACGGAGACCTCGTCGACCTCATTCCGCTCTGGTTTCCGGACGAAAAGACCCAACGACGCGTCCTCGTCGATAATCCGGCTCAGCTTTATGGCTTCGACCATGCAGCGGCTTGATCTGCCTACAGTCGGCTGTCGTCACGCTGGTTATTAAGACGGGATCCCCCCTTCGGCCATCTGTTCGTCGTCAGGGTTCTTGCCTGTGCGACCGCCTCCTCGGCGGGCTCGTCTTTACGATTCTACTTTTTGATCTCGACACTGCGGCAGTTACGCCCACAACCACTTTAATCAAATAAGACCAAATCGTGTCGGCTGCGTTGCGATGCTGCAGCGCGGCGAGCTTAAGCGCGACGCAACAACACGGCATTTGCAACACCTAAGAACATGTAACGTGCCGCGCTTCGTTACACAGCCTTAATGCAATCGTCACGACACTTTCACGGACCGGTCCCAAGCGTGCCATGATCGGCCACTACTCATGAGCCGCATCAGGGAACGACGATTCAACGAAGAGGTCGAAACCATGCAGCTTCATTGCGCCAGCGCGAGCTTCTCCGCGATCCGCAGTTTTGCCGCGCCCGTTCGTTGTCCGCACTGCGACGACTGGATGGTTGCCCCATTCATGTCGGAATTCGTAGAGAGCGGCGAAATCCGCCACTACTGGGAATGCGACGCCTGCGGCGAAAACTCCTGCACCTCCATCCAGCTCGAGCTCGATTAGACGGCATCCGCCGGAACAAAACGCCGGCGGCGGTGTTCTGCTCCTTGCGGCTCCATTGGAGCCAGATCCCACGAGGAGGGACACCCATGACGAAACCGATCCGGCGGCCCCTGCTGGCCGCCGTCGCCTGCGCCGCAACACTCGCCTTCGCCGCTCCGTCCCTGGCCGCCACGGTCCATATGAAAGCCGACCTGAAGGGCGCCAGCGAGGTTCCGCCCACGAACAGCAAGGGCACCGGCAAGGTGGACGTCACCTACAACACCACCAGCAAGATGCTGTCCTGGAAGGGCAGCTATTCCGGCCTTACCGGCCCGGCCACCGCCGCTCATTTCCATGCCGGCGCGCCCGGCAAGAATGGCGGAGTCGTCGTCCCGATCTTCGCCGGCACAACCGCCAAGAGCCCGTTTTCCGGTTCGAAAAAACTCACTGCGGCCCAGGCCACCCAGCTGGAGAGCGGCGGCTGGTACGTCAACATTCACACCAAGGCGCACCCGGGCGGCGAGATCCGCGGCCAGGTCATCAAGTAGCCGTTCCTCCGATCCCATTAACATCGCGCAGCAGCCCGCCGGTCCCCGCCGGCGGGCATTATATTGCGCGCCAAGCGCGCTTTACGGCGCGCGCGCCGGCGCTCTATGGTGCCGCCGACAGCAAGAAAATGCAGGGGAATGCCCATGGCTTCAACGAATGGCGGCACGTTGCCGTTTCTCATCTCCGGTGGCGGCATCGGCGGCCTGGTGACAGCTTACGCGCTGGCTCAGAAAGGCTTTCCGGTGCGCGTGTTCGAGCAGTCGCCGGAATTCCGCGAGGTCGGCGCCGGCATTCAGCTCGGCCCCAATGTGTTCCGCGTGCTGGAGAAGATCGGCCTGAAAGAAGCGGTGCTGGCCGATGCCCACCGTCCGCCCGCTCAGGAAATGCGCGACGCCCTCACCGGTAAGCTGATCACCCGCGTCCCGCTCAAGGAAGATTTCATCAAGCGCTTCGGCCAACCCTATGCGGTGACCCACCGCGCCGATATTCACGGCGCCTTCCTCAAGGCCTGCGAGGGCTCCAACCTGATTACGCTCGCGACCAGCCGCCGGGTCGATGACTTCAAGGACCACGGCGACAAGGTCACCGTGACCCTCAACACCGGTGAGACCGTCGAGGGCTGCGCGCTGATCGGCTGTGACGGCATGTGGTCGAAGACGCGCGAGCGCATCGTCGGCGACGGCAAGCCGCGGGTCTCGGGCCATATCGCCTATCGCGCCGTGCTCCGGCGAGACCAGGTGCCCGAGGACCTGTGGCGCCCGGACGTGGTGCTGTGGGCAGGCCCGCGCACCCATTTCGTGCATTACCCCCTGCGCCGCGGCGAGCTCTACAATCTGGTCGCCGTGTTCCATTCCGACCATTACGAGGAAGGCTGGGACGCCGAAGGCAGCAAGGAGCTGCTCTGGCAGCATTTCAAGGGCGAGGTGCCCGAAGTGCTGCGCATGCTCGAGCGCATCGAGACCTGGCGCATGTGGGTGCTATGCGACCGCGAGCCGGTGAAGAACTGGTCGCAAGGACGCGTCACCCTGCTCGGCGACGCCGCCCATCCGATGCTGCAATATCTCGCGCAAGGCGCCTGCATGGCGACCGAGGACGCCGTGATCCTGGCCGAGCAAGTCGCCGCCACACCCGACGATCTGCCGGCCGCCTTCCAGCGCTATCAGCAGGCGCGCTACCTGCGCACCGGCCGGGTTCAGATCATGGCGCGGGTCTATGGCGAGTTCTATCACGCGCGCGGCGTCGCCGCCGAACTGCGTGACATGGCACTCAGTCCGCGCACGCCGCAGCAGGCCTACGACGGCATCGCTTGGCTTTACGGCGGACCCTAGGCGCAACCGGCTCGGCGGCGCTGGGGATCAGTCGAACCCGTAAAGCCGCGCCGGGTTATCCACCAGCAGCTTGCGCTGTTGCACCGGGTCCGCGGCGAACTGCGGCACCAGATCGACGAGGTCGGCTTCGTCGGCCTCGTGGGTCGGGTTTGGATGCGGGAAGTCCGTGCCCCACAGCACCCGGTCGGGCGCCGTCTTGATGATGGCCTGGGCGATCGGCACCGCCTCCGCGTAGGGCGGGAACGAGATGCGCTCGGCCCCGCACACCTTGACCCAGCAGGTCTCCAGCTTGGCGAGCTCGAGCAGCGCCTTCAGCGGTGGCTGGTCGACGCCGTCCTTGCCCGGCACCCGGCCCATATGGTCGATGATGAAGGGCAGCGGCAGCGCGCGGATCATGTCCGACAGGGGGATGATGCTGGGCGCATCAAGGTGAAGCACGATGTGCCAGCCCATATCCTTGATGCGATCGACGCTGCGGCGAAACAGGTCCATATCCGGCGTGCCGCCGAGATGCTTCACGAAATTGAAGCGCGCTCCGCGCACGCCGCCGTCGTGCAGGGCCTTGTATTCGGCGTCGCCGAACGTGTTGTCGACGATGCAGACGCCTTTCAGGCGCTTGGGGTCGTCGGCGATGGCATCGAGCATGGCGCGGTTGTCACTGCCGTGGCAGCTCGCCTGCACGATCACCGTGCGCTCGACGCCGAGATGGCGGTGCAGCGCCGCCAGCATCTCCTTGGGCGCATCCTCCGGCGTGTACCGCCGATTGGGCGCGTAAGGGAATTTGGCGGCCGGGCCGAAGACGTGGCAGTGGGCGTCGGTCGCCCCCGGCGGCAGCTTGAATTTCGGTTTGCGGCGATGGCTGAGGAAGTCGGGTCGGATGTTCATGGGGAAGCGTTTAGCCAAGCTGCCAGTGCGAGACAATGGCCTCGCGGCCGCACCCTGAGGAGGGCGCAAAGCACCCATCTCGAAAAATGAGGTCGCACCTCCTCCTTCGAGACGCCCACCTGTCGGAGCGCTCCTCAGGATAAGGGCGGGGCACCTAAAGCGGCGGAATATCCCCGCGTTGCCAGCCTTCCAGGGTTGCCGCCCGGAATTGCGCGAAACGCCCCTCGGCGATGGCCGCCCGCATACCTGCCATCAGTTCCTGGTAATAGGCGATATTGACGGTGGACAAGAGCACGGCCCCCAGCATTTCGTTGGCCTTGGTGAGGTGATGCAAATAAGCGCGCGCATAGGTGCGCGCGGTCGGGTGCGCACTCTGCTCGTCAAGCGGGCGCGGATCGTCGGCATGGCGCGCATTGGCGAGGTTGACGGCGCCGTAGCGGGTGAAGGCCATGCCGTGGCGGCCGTTGCGGGTCGGCATCACGCAGTCGAACATGTCGATGCCGCGCGCCACCGCTTCCAATAGGTCGTGCGGCGTGCCGACGCCCATCAGATAGCGCGGCCGCTCGGCCGGCAGCGTTGGCGTGGTTTCCTGCACCACGTTGAGCATCACGTCCTGCGGCTCGCCCACTGCTAGCCCGCCGATGGCATAGCCCTGGAAGTCCATGTCCACCAGTTCGGCCGCGCTCTTCTGACGCAAGTTGATATCGTCACCGCCCTGCACGATGCCGAACAGCGCGTAACCCGCGCGCGCCCGGCCTTCGAAGGCCTTCTTTGAGCGCTCCGCCCAGCGCAGCGACAATTCCATGGCGCGCGTGATCTCCTCTCGCGAGGCCGGCAGCCGCAGGCACTCGTCGAGCTGCATCGCGATGTCGGCGCCGAGCAGCGCCTGGATCTCGATCGAGCGCTCCGGGGTCAGCTCGTGCATGGCGCCGTCGAGATGCGAGCGGAAGACGACGCCGTGCTCGGAAAGCTTGCGCAGGCTCGACAGGGACATGACCTGGAACCCACCGGAGTCGGTCAGGATCGGCAGCGGCCACTGCATGAAGGCGTGCAGGCCGCCGAGCGCAGCGACCCGTTCGGGTCCCGGCCTGAGCATGAGGTGATAGGTATTGCCGAGCACGATCTCGGCGCCGGTCGCCCGTACCACCTCCGGCGTCAGCCCCTTCACCGTCCCCTGCGTG